>DATFCE010000473.1:0-6518 GCA_035253365.1 Nitrospiraceae bacterium | reverse complement strand
AAAAAGCCGCTCAGCGCGGCGGCGTGCAGATCGGCGCGGCGGCGCCCGACTTTCAACTATGGAATCTGGACGGAGATGCCGTGACGCTGTCGGGTTATCAAGGCCGAGTGGTTATGCTGAATTTTTGGGCCACGTGGTGTGGTCCCTGTCGGGTCGAGATGCCCGCGATGGAAGTCCTGTATCAACAATTCCGCCGGAATGATTTCGAAATCTTGGCCATCTCCACCGATGCGCAAGGCGCGGCGGTGACGCGGCCCTTCCGCGACTCGATGGGCTTGTCGTTCCCGATTCTGCATGATTCGGATTTTCGGGTCGGCGTGACGTACGGCACACGGACGCTGCCGATGACCTTTCTAGTGAACCGGCGCGGCATCATTACGCATCGAATCTTCGGCGCGCGGGATTGGCAAAGTCCCGAAGCGCTGAACATGATCCATGCGCTCATTCGGGCCTCCTAATCATGGGTGATTCCATCCAACAGATTTCGCTCTTCGCGGCGTTCGGCGCCGGGCTTTTGTCCTTCGTCTCGCCGTGCGTGCTCCCGTTGGTTCCTTCCTATATCTCATACATTACGGGATTGTCGCTCGAACGGTTGATGGACCAAGCAGAGCGACAGCGGTTCCGAAAAACGATTGTCGTCAACTCGCTGCTCTTCATCGCAGGGTTCTCGTGCGTCTTCATCGCGTTTGGGGCTTCGGCCAGCCTGATCGGTCAGGTGCTCATCACCTACCAAGAGCACATCCGGAAAATCGGCGGCATCCTGATTATCATTTTTGGGCTGTATCTGTTGGGTGTGCTGAACATTGGATTTCTCAGCACGGAAAAACGGCTGCACTTCGGCAACCGGCCGGCCGGCTATATTGGATCATTCCTTATCGGCGTGGCATTCGCGGCCGGTTGGACGCCCTGCGTGGGGCCGGTACTGGGCACGATCTTGCTTTATGCCAGCACGACGGATTCCCTTTTAAATGGTGTCACGCTGCTGGCTTCGTACTCACTCGGTCTCGGACTTCCGCTTTTTGCCACCGCTCTGGGGGTGGATCGTTTCTTGAGTTACTTCAAACAAGTGAGATCCTATCTATGGGGCGTTTCGACCGTCAGCGGGGTGTTCCTTGTTGTGGTCGGCGTGATGATCTATGCCAATTCGCTGACTATGATCACCAGTTTTCTGGAACGATACGGCATTGGTTGGTATCTGGGCCAGTAGTCCTTCCTTTCTTCCATGTCCACATTATCCGATGCGATATCCTGCGACGTGCTGGTCGTCGGCATGGGCCCGGCGGGAGCCACGGCAGCCTATGAGTTGAGTCGGTCGGGCTTGTCGGTCATCGGGCTCGAAAAATACCGCCATCCTCGATACAAGGTCTGTGGCGGAGGGCTGTCCGCGCGAATCGACCATATCCTTGACGACGGATTTAGGTCGGTCGTGGAGCATGCCGTCCACAGCGTCCATTTTTCATACGGGGGGAAGGAACCGCTCCTGATCGACTCCGGTGAGCCATTTGCGTACATGGTCATGCGGAACCGCTTTGATCAGTTCCTTGCCGACAAGGCACGGAGTGCCGGGACTGTGATTCGCGAAGACGAGGCGGCCGAAAAATTTTCGGAGTTGCCGGCCGGAATCGAAGTGATGACGAATCAGCGTCGCTACAGAACCAAGATGTTAATCGGCGCCGACGGGGCCAACAGTGCTGTCGCGCAATGGCTGTTCCCGGAGCGCCGGCTTCGGCGGATGCCGACGGTGGAAACTGAGATCGATATTGGGGCGGAGCCGCTCTATCCCGGTGACGGGACGGCGCTGATCGATCTTGGCGCCACCAACAAAGGTTACGCCTGGATCTTTCCCAAAAAAGAACGCTTGAGCGTCGGTCTGGGAGGGTTTGATGGACGAATGGCCGGTCCCAAACGGTTCTTCCGGCGCTTTATCAACGATGAAATCGGTTTGTCCAAAATGGACGTGCCGCCTCCGATAGGCCATCCCTTACCGTTATATACCGCCTGCGAAGACGGATTCGGATACGGGTTGGTCGGCCATCGAGCCGTCTTGGTCGGCGATGCAGGACATCTGGTGGATCCGTTATTCGGTGAAGGGATTTATTATGCGATTCGTTCGGGTCAACTTGCGGCCGCGAGTATTGTGGCCTTCTTTCAAAACGCTAATCATAGCATGCAAGAGTACGAACAAGCGGTGGCAAAGGAAATCTATACCGAATTCAATGTCGCCGCTCGCATGGCCAAAATCATCTACACCATTCCTCACCTTTGTCACTGGCTGGCGTTTCACTACCAGGATGTCGTCAGACTGTACTATGACGTCCTGAGAGGACGAGAGACTTATCAGACATTCGCCACCAAAGCCAAAGGCATGATTAAGGCCTCCGTGCGCGACTTCCTCCGCCACGCCATTTCCTTCAGCTAACTACAGGCTGCTCAAAAGCCCTCCAGCAAGGCCGCAGGGAGTGCGGCGACTGAGACGTACGTAGTTGGTACGTCGCAAGGAGACGCACGACTGAGAACGCCGCTGGAGGGATTTTTCAGCAGCCTGTTAGCACCAGACGCCGAGACGGCAAAGCGTCATCTCCGGCGAAGAAGACCCTTTGATGGAATTGCCGAGCGAGGTGGATGGCGCCAATGAGGTAACCGGCGCTAGAGGGGAAATGCCGGCGGGTGGGGGCAAACTTCCGCTGGACATGGTGTACTGATCCGTGGCGTTTCCGTTGGGCCGGCTGCTTGAGAGCGCGACGGCATCGGCCGGCTGCTTGGCATTCAATTTCGCAAGCAGCTTCCGCCCCAGAGCAATGTTTTGATTAGTAGGGAATCGTTCGCCGAGCGCGATGAGTTTTTCACGCGCCCAGTCGTCAGCGCCCAGCTTGTTGTATGTGATCGCAAGATAGTAGAGCGCATCGCCCGCAATCTCCATTTCAGGATACTGAGTGAGAATCGATTCAAACCGGTGGGCCGCAGCCAAGTACGCCTCGCGCCGATAGTAAAACTGTCCCACAAGCATATACGCCTGGGCAATGAACTTGTGACAATCACCGATTCGTTCGACGGCGTCCGCGTCGTGCCGGCTTCCGGGGTAATCGCGCCTGAGTTTCTCGAATGCCTCGAGTGCTTTGTAGACCGGATCGGGATCGCGATCGATGGTTTTGATTTGCTTGAAATGGCTCTCGGCCAATTTGTATTGGGCGTAAAAGGCCAGCGTATGGACGCGGTGAAGGTCGAGAAAATGCTGGTATTCGATGATCGCCTCGGGGTAGTCCTCTTTATCGAAAAAAGATTCGGCCCGCTTCATGATGACATTGGGATCGTAATTTTTTTCGATCGTGTCCCCGATAAAGATTTGCTCATCCGCGCCGCTCAACGGTTTCCCATCGGACTTGACCTGTTTCGGTGATTTGGAACAGCCGACAATCAGGCTGGCACAGACAACGAGTATCAGACAGGTGAACCGTGCGACCATAGTGGCTTCCTCAGAAAAGCGAACAGGAGAGCGAACAACCATAAGTATAGCGCAGGGTATAGCAAATAAGGCCTTCAAATGCAATCAATCCTTATCATTGACGCTTGCGGGAGCGCGACCTATAATCCCGCCGGTACTTGGCAGGATTCGTGACACATATCATTCAGTCGAAGACCGCATGACCATGAGAAGCCGAATCATTGCAACCGGGTCCTATGTGCCTATGCGGATCATGACGAATGAAGACGTGAGCGGGTTGCTTGGCGTGCCCGCTGAAGGAATTTTCCGCCGAACGGGTATCCGAACTCGCCACTGGGCGGCGGATAGCGAATGTACCTCTCATCTCGCGGAAATGGCTGCCCGTCGGGCGTGTGAAGCCGCGGGGGTCGCACTCGGTTCGGCCGACGCGATCGTCGTATCCACAACGTCTCCCGACATGGCCTTCCCGTCTACCGCCTGTCATCTTCAGTATCGTTTAGGCTTGAAAGGATCTGCGGCATTCGATCTGGCGGCTTCCTGCTCGGGATTTCTCTATGGGCTCTCGATGGCGGATCGATTGATCCGGAGTGGACAGGTCAGACGATGCTTGGTCGTGGCCGCGGAAATCAAATCACGCTCGCTGGATCCACGAGACACCGCAACGGCGATCATATTCGGCGATGGGGCGGGCGCCGCGCTTCTGGATGCCGAGGTCTCGCCGGCGAATGCGCGCGGTATTTTGGATGTCCGTCTGTATGCGGATGGAACGCGCCATGCGTTGATTCGCATTCCCGCCGGAGGATCGCGGCAGCCCACGACCCGGCAGACCGTGGAGGGGGGGCTGCATACCTTACGGATGCAGGGCGGGCCGCTCTTTCGCGTCGCGATTAGACGCCTCGCGACGGCGGTTATCGATCTGCTGAAAGAGCATGGATACACCATAGAAGACGTGAGCCGGACGATTTTTCATCAAGCAAATGGCCGCATGCTGTCGGCGTTGCGCCGGCGTCTGGGGTTGTCTTCCGAAAACGTGTATTCGGTCATCGAAACATTCGGCAATACGTCGTCGGCCTCCCTGCCGCTTGCGTTGGATCATGCAGTGAGAAACGGGCATATCAAGCCGGGAGATTTAGTCCTGTTGGGGACGTTCGGCGGAGGACTGACGTGGGCGACCGGGTTGGTACGGTGGTAATACCGAAGCCCGAGCAAGCTCACTCCGAGGGAATGCAATGAACTCAGCACTCAGCACCCAGCACTCACCACTGGAGCAAGTATGTTCGGTTTGATTCCGAAAGATACGGCGTTTTTCGAGATGTTTCAGAAGGCAGCCCACAACATGATTGAGGGCAGTCGTCTCTTAAAGGAAATGACGGAAAATTTCCGCAATCCGATTGAACAGGCGCAGCACATCAAGGACGTCGAACACATCGGCGACGGTATTACACACGACATCGCCCGCAAGCTCAATCAGACCTTCATCACACCGATTGACCGCGAAGATATTCACGGGCTGGCCAGCGCGCTGGACGATATTTTAGACATCGTCGAAGCGATCGCGGACCGGTTTGTGGTGTTCAAGGTCGTCACGCCGACGGAAGCGGCGAGGAAGCTGGCCGACATCTTGTATCAGTCCTCGGTCGCCGTGGGAGCCGGCATCGATCGGCTGGGAAAATCGCATACTGACATCAACGATTGTTGCGTGCTTGTGAACAGTCTCGAGAATGAAGCAGACCGCGTCACGCGGGATGCCATTTCCACTCTGTTCGAGCAGGAGAAAGATCCGATCGCCGTCATTAAATGGAAAGAGATTTATGAGAATTTCGAAGAAGGCACGGACCGCTGCGAAGACGTGGCGAACATCCTGGAACGCATCGCACTCAAGCATATCTAGAGGCTGCTGAAAAAAGCCCCCAACTTCGTTCTCGGCTCGAAAAAAATCCTCAACGTACCCCAGAGGGTACGCCTGCGGTTTTTTCGCGCCTGCGGCCTCGTTGGATGACTTTTTTGAGCAGCCTCATCGATTCGAACGGAGGTTCAATGAAAAATACTGCCTGCCGCATTTGTGCATGATGCCGGAGCTAGGTGGCATGCTGATTTTGGTCGTCGCGCTGGCCTTGCTGTTTGATTTTTCAAATGGCTGGCATGATAGCGCCAACGCAATCGCCACGGTCGTCTCGACTCGCGTCTTGAGTCCTCTGAGCGCGGTGCTGATGGCCGGCGTGTTGAATGTCGCTGGTGCCTTTATGTCCACGGCCGTCGCTAAGATGGTGGGAGGGGGTATCGTGGACCCCACGTCGGTGACGCAGATCATGGTCGCCTCCGCGTTGGGGGGCGCGATTTTGTGGAATCTGTTCACGCTGTCGCTGGGTTTGCCGACCAGTTCGTCCCATGCCCTGATCGGTGGGCTGGTGGGCGCCGGCTTGGCGCACGGCGGGTGGGCCGTGGTGAAATTCGGCGGCCTGCGGGCGGTGTTGGAGGCGATGATTCTGTCCCCGCTGTTGGGATTCCTCATGGGACTGTTGTTGATGGTGCTGATCAGCCACGCCTTCTTCAAAACGGCCAGAAGTTTCGCGACCCGCCTATTCAGTCGTTTACAACTCATGTCGGCGGCGTTTATGGCGTTTAGCCATGGCGCGAATGACGCGCAAAAATCGATGGGGATCATCACCCTCGCGCTCGTGTCCGCCGGTCAATTGCGGACCGCCGATGTGCCGATGTGGGTGATCATAGCGTGTGCCCTCGCGATGGGCCTGGGAACCATGATCGGCGGGTGGAAAATTGTCCGGACGCTGGGCATGGGGATCTTGAAGATGGATCCCGTGCACGGATTTGCCGCGGAGACGGGCGCGGCGGCGGTGCTGTTGGCGACCGCGCACATTGGACTGCCCGTCAGCACGACTCACACGATTACTTCATCCGTGATGGGCGTGGGGGTCGTCAAGCGGCTGTCTGCGGTTCGGTGGGGAGTGACGACGAGGATTCTGTACGCCTGGATCTTCACGCTTCCCGGGGCGGCCATTTTGGGAGCGGTTCTGTATATGGGCTTTTCCCGGTTGTTCTAAAGCTGGGACAGAGC
>DATFCE010000472.1:0-3088 GCA_035253365.1 Nitrospiraceae bacterium | reverse complement strand
CGAGCGGTTGAAAAAGGGGCTCTGCAGCCGGAGCAGGTCGGCGAAACAATGGCGCGGATTCGTCCGATCATCGCGCTTCAGCGTCTCACGGAAGTGCGGCTCGTGATCGAAGCGGTCCCCGAAGACGCGAACCTGAAAGCCGACCTGTTCGGACAGATCGGCATGGTCTGCCCGCCCGATACGATCCTTGCGAGCAACACGTCATCGATTTCGATTACCAAGCTGGGCGCAGCCTCCGGACGTCCGGATCGGGTCATCGGTATCCATTTTATGAATCCGGTTCCCGTCATGCGTTTGGTTGAGATCGTGCGCGGTGTGGAGACCTCGGATCAGACGCTGGCCTTCGCGCTGGATGTCGCCAAACGCCTCGGCAAGACGCCGGTCGTGTGTAAAGACGCCCCGGGATTTCTCGTCAATCGTATGCTCATTCCCATGATCAATGAAGCGATCTTCGCCTTGCAGGACGGTGTGGGCACGCCTGAAGCAATTGACCTGGCGATGATCAACGGCGCGAATCACCCGATGGGACCCCTTGCCCTCGCAGACCGAATCGGCCTGGATACGGTTCTGGCCATTTGCGAAGTACTCCATAAGGATATGGGTGATCCCAAGTTTCGGCCCTGCCCGCTCTTGCGCAAATACGTGGAGGCCGGCTGGTGGGGGCGAAAACGCGGACGCGGCTTTTATGTATATGAATAAAAAAGGCGCGGGGCGAGAGGCTATAGATAACGGCGCGGCGACGAAGGTGACTGAGAGGTCGTGATGGAAGAGCGCAAACCTCGGTTCACGTCCTTGTCGGGATTGGAGATTCCTCGGCTCTCTACTCATGATGATCTTAAGGACTGGACTGAGGAGAAAGACCTCGGCGCTCCGGGTCAATTTCCCTACACGCGCGGTGTCTATCCCACCATGTACCGAAGTCGGCTCTGGACCATGCGGCAGTTTGCCGGGTTCGGTACGGCACAAGATACCAATCGGCGGTTTCAATATTTATTGGAGCACGGCCAGACTGGGCTGAGCGTGGCGTTTGATCTGCCCACATTGATGGGACTCGATGCCGACGATCCGCGCTCGCACGGCGAGGTGGGGTACTGCGGGGTGGCGGTCTCATCGCTGGCCGATATGGAGCGGCTGTTCGACGGCATTCCGCTGGATCGGGTCACGACGTCTATGACGATCAATGGCCCGGCGGCGGTGATCTTCGCCATGTATCTCGCCGTCGCGGAGCGGCGAGGGATCCCGCTCGACACACTCGGCGGCACGCTGCAGAACGACATCCTCAAGGAATACATTGCGCAGAAGGAATGGCTGTTCCCGCCGGAGCCGTCGTTGCGCCTGATCACCGACAGCCTCGCCTATTGCGCGCAGCATGTGCCCAAATGGCATCCGATCAGCATCAGCGGCTATCACATCCGCGAGGCGGGTTCGACGGCGGTGCAGGAACTGGCGTTCACTCTCTACGACGGCCTGACCTATGTTGAAGCCGCCGTGAAGGCCGGGCTCCCGGTCGATCAATTTGCTCCGCAACTGTCGTTCTTCTTCAACGTTCACAATGACTTTTTTGAAGAAATCGCCAAATTCAGGGCGGCCCGGAGATTGTGGGCGCGCGAGATGGAGCAGCGCTACCATCCCAAGGACCCTCGCTCGCTTCAGCTTCGCTGCCATGCCCAGACCGCCGGCTGCTCGCTGACGGCACAACAACCGATGAACAATGTCGTCCGCACCGCGCTTCAGGCATTGGCCGCGGTGCTGGGTGGAACACAATCGCTGCACACTAATTCATTGGACGAGACCCTGGCGCTGCCGACCGAGGATGCGGTCAAACTGGCCTTGCGGACGCAACAGATCATCGCGCATGAAAGCGAGGTGACCAATACGGTCGATCCGCTCGGCGGCTCTTATTATGTCGAGTCGCTCACCAATCGCCTCGAAGAAGGCGCGCGAGAATATTTCCGGCGACTGGATCAGATAGGCGGCATGGTCCGAGCTATCGAGCAAGGGTACCCGCAACGGCAGATCTTGGACGCGTCGATGCGATATCAGCGTGAGGTCGAGCAAAAAGAACGGGTCATCGTCGGCATCAACGAGCACGTGGAGCTTGATCAGCGGATAATTCCGACCCTGAAGATCGGTCCCGAGGTGGAGCAGGAACAGATCGCCCGCCTGTCTGATTTGCGTAAATTCCGCGATCCATTCAAGATGGCCGGCGCGCTGGAGGAACTCCAAGAAGCGGCCGCGTGCAGTGAAAATCTGATGCTGTATTTGATCGAAGCGGTGAAGGCCCATGCAACACTGGGGGAGATTTGCGCGGCACTGAAAGAAGTGTTCGGAACGTATCGGGAACCGGTGGTGCTGTGAGGTGGCCTCGGCTGAAAGGGTGGGCAGTTCCGGCTTCGGCATAATGCGGTGGAGACGGACGACTTTTGCATTCATACTGTTGGCCGTTGCGCCTTAACGGATTGGAAGACCGGCGCACCGGCGCTCATTCGGCTGTCTCAGGGCAGTCCCCGCAATGCCGAAAACCTCCATGCCCAACCTCCCAACCGAGGCGTTATTATTGATGGTGGTTAAGGAATGAAGCTCGGCGCATTTGAAATCTATCCCGTGACCGATGGCCGCTTCCGGCTGGATGGTGGGGCCATGTTCGGAGTCGTGCCGAAAGTTTTGTGGGAGAGATGCTGTCCGGCCGATGAGCGGAATCGGATTGCGCTGGGATTGAATTGTCTACTGATCAGAGCGCATGGGAAAAATATTCTGGTCGACACCGGCTTGGGGAATAAGGCCAATGGTAAGTTCAAAGATCTGTTCGCTGTGGATCAAAAACCACCGCTGCGGGATTCTCTAAGAGAGTTAGGTCTCACACGCGACGATATTCACCTGGTCATCAACACGCATCTGCATTTCGACCATGCCGGCGGCAACACGGTCCGGGATGAACAGGGGCGTCTCGTTCCCGCTTTTCCGAAAGCGAAATATGTGGTCCAACGCGGTGAGTACGACGATGCGGCGAAAGCGAATGAGCGAACGAAGGCCAGCTATCGACCCGAGAATTTTCACCCCTTCGCGCAGGCGGGGGCCTGGGAATTTC
>DATFCE010000471.1:0-4484 GCA_035253365.1 Nitrospiraceae bacterium | reverse complement strand
CATTCGCATGCCGGGGATTCGACAACCGATGCCGGAGCCCGATCCGCTCACCGGCCTCATCGAATGCGAGTGGACGGAATCGGCTACCGTCACGGCATCGACCCCGGACGATCCTACCGATTGGCCGAGCGGCATCTATCTCGCCAAGCTCACCGCGGGGACGACCGGCAAGCAAAGCTACATTATCTTTGTCGTGCGGGATGATGAGCGTCGCTCGGATTATCTGTTTCAATCCAGTGTCACCACCTATCAGGCCTACAACAACTGGGGCGGAAAATCCTTGTATCAATTCAACAGCGTGGGGAAGTACGCCCAAAAGATCTCCTTCAACCGCCCATATGGGTTGACCGATAACCCGGCCGCGGCCTATGGGGTCGGCGCCGGTGATTTCTTGACGGGGATACTGGCCGGATGGGAGTACAACATGGTTCGGTGGCTCGAACGCCACGGCTACGATGTCGCATACAGCACCAATCTCGACACGCACGCCAATCCGGCTTTTTGGGAGGGGCACAAGGCCTGGCTGTCCGTCGGGCACGACGAATATTGGACATGGGAGATGCGTAGTCATGTCGAGGCGGCGCGCGACCACGGTATCGGCCTGGGATTTTTTTCCGCCAATGTGTGCTACTGGCAGATTCGGCTGGAGCCGAGTGCCGCCGGGCAGCCTCATCGCACGATCGTGGCCTATAAGGATGAGACTCAAGATCCCTATGCCATCGACGAGGATTCCGAGAACGATCAGCGAGTGACGACGCGATGGCGCCAGGCGCCCGTCAATCGGCCGGAGGAGGCCTTCATCGGGGTGATGTATGAGAGCGATCCGGTGGATGCGGATATCGTGATCGCCGATGCCGAGCATTGGGCGCTGTCCGGCACCGGGCTTCAGGCCGGTGATCATCTGCCGGGGTTGCTCGGCTATGAAGTCGATCGCGTCTTCGGGGAGGGACCTGCCGGTGTCCTGGTCATCGCGCATTCGCCTTATATCATCGGCGGAGGGACGCGCTACGCCGATATGGCGTCCTACACCGCGGCGAGCGGCGCGACGGTCTTTGCGACAGGGACCATTCAGTGGAGCTGGGGATTGGACGACTTCAATGTACCGGCGCTTCGGTCCTCGCGCTTGAGTGAAGCCGCGGGGCAAATCACGCGTAATGTCCTCACTCGGTTGGTTGGGATAGGTCTCGGCGGTCTTAGTCCATAGTACCTCGGAACAGCCTCATGACACGATGATGAATGATCCGTAAGTCATGCCACGACTTGTTGCCCTCAATAATGATTCCAAAAACCCCCTTAGCCTCGTATCCATCTCGATAAACCCTTGTATCCAGAATGGTACAGACCACGCCGAAGCAAAATATATTTGATGGGATTATTCAAGACTTTCATTGCGTAAGGCATGACTTCAACGGAGGTTTGAATATTGCTTGAATGCGTTTTTTGTTGGACGAGTCTTCAGGAGAGACGGATCGATCCTCGATTCTTTCTATTTGGAAGATCAGAGGGGATAGACGACATGTTGATCTTTGCCAAACCACTCATCGTTGGGTTCTTTCCCATTGTTCAGGCTGACATCATTAATCCGGAAGATCTCGTTCACCTAGTCCGGACGTTCGGGGAATTCTGTCTGGAGCATCCATGGCTGTCCATGCCCGTGGCGTTGCTCATCTTTATCAGCATCTTCGTTCACCTGAGCAAGGTCCTTGGCACGTTTATCAATTCAACGTTGAAGCTTTTTATGCATGGAAGCTCTTTGCAAAGAGCTAGCACAGGTCTACTGATAGTTGTCCTGCTCGCCGTGTCTGTCTCTGCTCCGTGGATCGCCCGACGGTTGAACCGGCCCAAGCCAGAGTTCGTTAATTTACCGAGTCCTTCGATTCCAACGATCAATGAGACAGGTAATCGCACAGGGAAAGTCATCAAGCTTTTGACTCACGATTTTAAGGCTGAATGGAAATATCCTGATGCCGACGGGCGAACAGCCTATATGCTCCTGGTGAATGACAAACGAAACAGACGACGAGTAACCTACCCAACCAATTCGCCGTTTGTGAGGGTGAAAGAGAGAGGGCCGCTTTCTCTTCAAGTAATCGCGACGCATCCCGACAAGACGACCGATAAAAGCTCGCTACTGGAGTTGGAGGTTTATAACGATTCGATCGAACGCCTGAAGGAATCCAATGAAATTGTGATCGGTGTCCATCAAGACAACAGTGACGGCGTGTTTTGCTACAGTGATGGAGATGTTAGACATCTGGAAAGAGATGGCACCTCCAAAGGCTACGAGGGGTTTGATATCGATCTTGTAGAGCTCATCCGTAAAGGATTGTCCACCAAATATGGATTACCCAACCTCAAGGCCACAGCAAGGCACATTCCTTGGCCCGACATCATACAGAGACCCAACACTTATGATATTGATTTTGCGATCGCAAGCATTTCGGTCACGCCGGAACGAAAAAAGACCGTGCTTTTTTCAGATCCGTACTGGGAAACGCAAATCGCCGTCATACAGCCGAAACCATCCGATAAAATTTTATCGAACACCGTTTCGATGGAGGAGCTTGCTGAATACCATGTAGCGGTGCATCATGGAACAACGGCGTTAAAGCTAGTCGAAGCGCTAGGCAAGAGTTTCCCTACCTTTCAATACGATGTGGCGAAAGATAATACGGAACTGTTCAGGTGGTTGAACGATAGGCATGTGGATGCTGTTCTGTATGATTACGAGCGAACCTTCGCTGAAACGAAACAGAATCCTTCGCTCATTGTCAGAACCCTCAATCGTGAGCAGTTCAATGTTGAGCCTGAAAAATATGGGATTACTTTTGCCAAGGTCAATCGACAACTTCAAGAAGATGTCAACGGCATCCTACACACGCATCGCGGGGAGCTGAAGGATCTGATGGTGAAACGCATTGAAAGAGCGGCGCCCGCCTTACAGTTAACTGCCCAGTTCCAACCATAACCCCGCACTGAAGAGTTTCTTCATTTTTCCTTGCCCCGGACGATTCCACCTCCGGTCTAGTGTAAACCCGCATTCAATCCTCGCCGAACTGCTGGTACAATCAATCATGAAGCGGGTCTTCCTTTTTAGTCTCTTCATCGTGCTGACGTGCGTGACCGGATGCGGCGGCTTGTCCTATGTCGGGGTGTCCGGAGGCGCGTCGTACGGTGCATTTGGCGGGTATCCGTACGGGCCCGGGCCATGGGGGAATCCCTATTTCTATCCGCCGTATTACGGCTCTCGCTTCAGTCCGTTCTCTTACCCGCCCTATCCCTATTTCAGTCCCTATGCCGGCCCGTCATTCGGTTACTATGGCGCGTATCCTCGGTATCGCTACGGTGGCGCGCGGTGGCGAGGCCCTCGCTGGCACCGGCGTTGATCAGCCGATGATTCCCTCCGAAACCTGCTGAATGAAGCTGATGAGCCCATCCGGATACAGGCCGAGCCACACCAGCAGTATCGTGAGCACGGCCAGCAGCGCCGATCCTTCCCAGGATAACGCGGGGGCGGATTCGCGCGCAGCGGTCTGCGATGGCGGATCGCCCGCCATCGCAACGATGATTCGGAGGTAGTAGAACAGGCCGATCACGCTGTTGACGACGAGAAGAAGAATCAACCCCCACAAGGCCGATTGCACCCCTGCCGCGATCACGTAAAACTTGCCGATAAATCCCGCGGTCAGCGGGATACCGCCCAGCGACAGCAGCATCATGGCAAAGACCACCCCCAGAGCGGGACGCCGCCACAGCAAGCCGCGGTAGTCCTCCAGTCGGTCGGTGTCGCCTCCTGTGCCCGATAAGACGGTCACCACTCCGAAAGCGCCCAAGGTCGTCACGAAGTACGCGGCGAGATAGAAAGTGACGGCTTCGGCTCCGAGCGAACCGCTGGCTAACAAGGCGACCAGCAGGTAGCCGAGGTGCGCGATGGATGAATAGGCGAGGATCCGCTTGACGTTGTCCTGCAGCAGCGCCAGCAGGTTCCCGATGAACATCGAAGCCACGGCGATCGCGCTGAAGAGCCCGGCCATGACGGGGTGCTGCAACACGTTGACGTGGAGCGACAGGCGCAACAGCAAGGCGAACACCGCGCCCTTGGAGACCGTCGCCAGAAAAGCGGTCACGGGAGCGGGCGCTCCCTGATAAACATCCGGCGTCCACATATGAAAGGGGGCGACGGCAAGCTTGAATCCCATGCCGACAAGGATCAAACTCCACCCCGCGAGCACCAAAATCGGAACGGCGTCGCCACTGGCCCCCGGGGAGGCCAGTCGTGAAAATTCCATCGTGCCCATTTGGAAATAGACCATGGCCATGCCGAACAGCAGAAATGAGGTCGAGGCGGCCGACAGCATGAGGTACTTGATCCCCGCCTCCAGCGGCCGACTCCTTGTGCGGAGATAGGCGATCAGGACATAGAGAGAAACACTCAGCATTTCAAGGCCGAGCAGGAAAGACGCGAAATGTCCGGCGCAGATCAA
>DATFCE010000470.1:0-3704 GCA_035253365.1 Nitrospiraceae bacterium | reverse complement strand
GCTGGTGGACCCCGATTTCGGATGGCATCTCCGAACCGGCTTGGATCTGATTGCCACAGGGCGTTTGCCGAAGACCGATCCCTATTCTCATACGATGCCGGATTGGCCCTGGGTCGAGCATGCCTGGCTCATGGACGGAATCATCGGACTGATCTACAGCGGCTTGGGCGGCGTGGGCGTCATTGTCCTGTTTGCGGCCGTGATTGCGAGCGCGTTGATCATGGGCGCCGCATCAGCTCGCGCCAGCCGGACGATCAGGTTCATTTCGGTTGCGGCCGTCGCCTGGATCGCCTTGCCGTTTCTCGGCGCGCGCATGCAAATGGTCACGCTGCTGGGCGTGGCGATCGTATTGTGGCTGTGGCGCACATATCGGGACGAGCGTCTCACCCACCTCTGGGCCATGCCGATGCTGTTTCTGCTATGGGCAAATGTGCACGGCGGTTTTACGGCGGGTCTTTTCACCGTGGGCGTGATTCTCATGGCGTCCGGTATCGCCCGCCTGACGATCATGCAGTGGCCGTCGCTGAGCCGTCGCATCGCTGAGCCGATTCTCTCGTGGCCGCAAATTCGGCACCTCGCGCTCGTCTTCGTCATTTCTATTCTGATCACTTTGATCAATCCGTACGGGTGGCGGCTACATGGCGAGATCTATGCCTCGCTGACCGATCGGTTCATGCTCGACACGCTCCGTGAATGGCAGTCCGTCTCGCTGTACACTCGAGCCGGCGCGATCTACGTCATCTATGTCGTCACATTGGCGGGTGCGCTTGTGGCATGGTACCGGCGCGTGGAGCCGGTTCGCTGGGCGGTTTTCGCCGTCTTTCTGCTGTTATCTTTGCGGCACTCGCGCAACGTGCCGTTCTTTCTCTTGGTCAGCCTGCCGGTGTGGGCGGAGATGCTCAGCGCGTCGGCGACCCGTATGAGCGCATGGGTTCCGGCGGAGTGGATCGCTCGTGGTCGTGCGGCTTTCGCGGGCTCGCTTCTGATGGCCATCACCTTGGTGCTCCTCGGCTCGGGACACCTGGAGCGGGTCGCACGATGCGGCCTGGCGACCGATGACTTTTTTCGTGACACCGAATACCCCATCGAAGCGGTTCACTGGGTTCAAGCGCATCGTGGTCAGCTCGGGTCGAACCTGTACAACGACTATGGGTTAGGCGGGTTTTTGTTGTGGTGGCTTCCCGGGGAGAAAATTTTCATTGACGGCCGCATGCCGGCGTGGCGGGTGGGGGACCGCTGGATTCTGTACGATTATCTGGTGCTGGCGAACCGAGATCCACCTGAATTCGGCGTGCTGAACAAGTATCTGGTCGATTGGGCGATCGTGGGACGCGAGACGACGTTGGAACGCGCCATGGCGTCGCAACCTGAATGGCGAAAGGTCTACGAGGATCTGAAGGTGCGCATCTACGTGAAGGCCTGAGGCCGGTGAGACCGTATCAGATGACCCATGTCCATTTGCACATAATAGCCTTGCTGGTAATGATGGCGCACGGCGAGCAGGTCTCGGATCATTTGCATGCCGTCGCGGACGATACGGACCTTTGATCCCGCTTGCTCATTCCAATTCACCGGGACTTCCGCGATGCGGTATCCGCGGCGTTGGGCGACATATAAGATCTCCAGATCGAACCCATAGCCGTTGACCCGTCCCACCGAAAAGAGATCCCGCGCGACGGTGCCGCGGAGCAATTTGAATCCGCATTGCGTGTCGGAGATTCCGTTGACACCCAGACGACGGACGATGCCGTTGAAACAGTTGCCGAGCACGCTTCGGTGCCACCTGGCATTGACGCTATAGCGCCGGTCCTGGGAGGCCAACGATCGCGACCCGACTGCGAGATCGGCCCCGTGCCGCACACGGGATTCCAGCCGCTCAAGCTCTTCAATAGGCGTGGCGCCATCAGCGTCGGCAATCAAGCGCAGATCGCCTCGCGCTTCGAGCATGCCCATCCGCACGGCCGCGCCTTTCCCGGTATTTCTGGGTAATCGCATGACTCGTACGGCCGGTTCATCGAGGCGAAAGGCGCTCACGCGGACCGCTGTGTCATCATGGCTACCGTCATCGACCACCAAGACTTCGTACGGTTGACCGCGCCGATTCAGATACGATGTGATGTTGGTCAGATAGGGAAGAATGCGCTCCGCCTCGTTGTACGCGGGGATGACGACGGAGAGATTCGGATGAGGTAGGTGAAACGGCATTCTGCTATAGCCACAGTGTGCGCGCCACAGTAATCCCTCACGAGGGAGATTGCAAGAGGGCCTTGACAGAAGAGACATTGAGGCGCGAACGTATAGAAAGAAACAGCGGTTGGTTCAGTGGGTCATTCAATAGGTGCCCTATGTATCGCACGATGCAAGTCGCCGTCTATTCAGCCATTCTGCTCGCGGTTCTCTCGGCCTGCGCGTCTGCGGTTCCGCCCAGCCGGCTGGCGGCCTATGTGGGGTCCCCCGGGGACGATCTTTCGTTCTCGCCGGATCTGCCGCCGAGACCGGTGCGGGCCGGCCTGGTCTTGATCCCGGATACATCGGCTCGGGACGCCGCGCCGGCGCTTCCGGACGAAGCGCTGGCCCGACTCACCGAGTCTCTTCAACGAGAGCTCAGCCACGCGCTGCCGATCGTCATCGAGCGTCTCATTCCGGCGGAAGGCATCAGTCCGGCCGAATCATCGTCACAATTGACCGAGCTCGGCCAACAGTATGGCGTGGACTACCTTGTGTTCGTGGTCGTCTCCAGCACCGAGCAGGAATATCCCATGACGATCTTTCTGGGTTGGACGACCCACAGTCAACCGGGATGGCGGCGTGATAATTGGTCCTTGATCGAGATCGCGCTGGTGGACGTGAAAACCGGTCGGACATTGATTCGAGCGGAGGGACGCGGTTGGGCGACTCTCGATCGTCCGACCGCACCTGGAATCAATCAGTGGTATCCGGTGATCTGGCTGCGGCCCCAAGACCCAGTCAGGCGCATTTGGCCGCCGACCTATGCCGGCGCTCCCAACACGCTGCGGGTCGTGGCCATGAACGAAGCCGTCAAGCGGGTGGTCTTGAACTTCCAAGAAGCATGGATCCAAAAACGCGAATCTGAATGGCAGACGGCGCAGGGGTAGCCGCGGCACTGCATCTTTGTCGATTGCCTGGGAGCTGGGGCGGGTTTTAGTCTTTGAACGAGAGTGAGCGGTTAGTGTAGAATGTGCTGGCCTTCCGAATCTATTCCGGATTGGACGTCGGCGTATGAGAACACTACGGGGAAGGGACGCGTTCCGCGGGTCAAGAATTGGTCTTGGCCAGTGGGGTGAGGTGGGGGTAATTGCCGCCTGGAGTGAGGCGGTGTAATGAACATCATTGAGGACGTAGATTATGCAAATCCATGAGAGGACGAGTGAAGTTCGTTGCGTTGGCCGAATGGTATGGGGCTCTCTGCTCAGCCGTTCTATGGCGGTGGTGACGGTGGCTGCGGCCGTGCTGGGGGGATGGAACTTCTCCAACCTCAGTGAAGCCTCTGTGCCGCCGACCATGGTGCAAGGGTTCGCAGAAATCGTCAAGAAGGTCACGCCTGCCGTCGTCAATGTGGCGGTCATCGGTGGAGAAGGTGGCCGGCGTGAAGGAGGGCCTGGTCCTCGACGGCCACAGCCGCCGCTTCCGCCGGGTCCTTTCGGAGGACCTCCCGGTGGCGGACCTCCCGGCGGAGGCCCTCC
>DATFCE010000469.1:0-17301 GCA_035253365.1 Nitrospiraceae bacterium | reverse complement strand
CCGATCGCCTGGGGCGGAGATTATGTACAGCAACTCGCCGTGGCGGGTACTGATGCGGTGCCGGCTTCACCCGAAGCCAAAGCCGCCAACAAATCACTCTGGGAACTGTTGGAACCGTTCGATGGATTCGAACGCTGGCTGGAATGCACCCGCAAAAGCGTCCGCTGCCAAAACGACGGCCACTGTCTGCTGGTAGATTACAAAGATGCCGGATCGAGCAACACCGCCGAACACATCTTTGGCCACGCCGCGTATACGCGGATGAATGCGATGTTGTTCAATACCACGGAGATTGTACGAACGCTGTACTCACCCATTTCCTCTTCCTGAATCAAGTGGCATTCGCATCCTTATAGTAGTCTTGCAGCCAGAGAACCATTCAGCGCTCTTTGCATTGCAGCTATCAACGAGCTATTTGTAAAGCTGTGCATGTTGGTCTCGGGTACGGATCTGATACGCTCGTTCGATGGCCGCATACGGACAGTGCCATGCCATTTGCCTACATCACGCCTCTTCTCGGGACTGGTCAGGTGTACAGTTATCCGTCTTTCGGACATTTAGCCGATGATGGCTCGCGAGCTGCAGGATCGCACTTGCTGCAGTGCGCTGGTCTCTTGACCGCGGTACGAAGTCTTGACTGAATACCGTTGCAGCGATGAGAGTAATCTGCTCACCGGTTACCGTGCCAATGACTTGCGGCTTCTCTGGTGTCACAGCTTGCCTCTGAACAATTACATTGCCGAAGCCGTTGAGTATCCCCTCGATCACATCACCGAAAGATTGCCATCTCTTGAGGTTGGACATACGATGCCTGGACATCCAAAGCCATATAACTTCGTAGCTTGTTGAACTGGCCCGAAGAAGAGGACGCCATGAGATCTTGAATCCCTCGTCTCGGGTAGGAGGGTTAGAAATTCCTTCGGCGGCGGTTACCAGAATGATGCCTCGCGGACCCGACGTATTAAGGAATAGAGCTCTTGCACAACTCTTCCGAGGTCGAAGGCGCTGCACGGTGACAAACAGACAAGGTGAAGGTTGCTTTAGTCTCGAATGTTTTCCGGGACAGACGAGTCCACACATCGGAGCGATTCCGGCAGCTCTTCAGGTCTCACATCTACGAGTACGGGCAGCAACTTCACGCCCAGAGTCTTAGTGAGTGCGAGTTCGTGCGTACCCATTCCGACTTTTGCGATCTCGGGGTAATAAGCGCAACGAGACACTCGACATCCAGGATTGCTGACTGGATACGTTGGAAAAGGAGTTGACCTGGATAGAAGCCTTTTTGATCCCAGCAGACCCGAATTTGGGCAGCGCATAACACCTCGTAAGACGTCTCGCTAGATCGGAATCATCGTGCGAATAGCTGATGAAAATCCATGTTACGGTCGCTCTCCTACTTCACCGACTAGAGAGAGAATGTGATCTAAGCGGTCTATTCCCGGCAGCTCCTTTATCCAATTCGGCACGTAGCATCACGTGCCAAGGAACCCCATTCTGAAGCAAGGCTGCCGTTCTAGTTTTCTTCCGGAGGTTACCTCCTCACTGGTTTCATTCTAAAATATTCAATGTAGCCGCTGCTCTTTTGAGCGCCTTGTCCAAAGTCCAAAATGTGCATCCTGTGAGAAGTGCTGAAGCAAGAAGGTGGGCATCCACCCAACCCAAACCGCGACCGTATAGGTGTTGTTCTTCCAAGAAATGCAATACCTCCTCATGTTCCAGCACCCGAGCTTTGGGCAAAGCACTTAACAGGCTGAGCACTTCGTGTCGGTTTCGCAATGTCCCGCAAGCCAACTCTCCTGTAATGAATGGATGGCAGAATACCTGTTCCTCATCGAGCAAAGAGCGCAGCTGCTCACTCCCCATGCGGAAATGATGAATCCAAACCGACGTATCGACCAGGATCATGCCTGGTGGCCGAAGCGCCGTCTTCGGATGGGTCTGAGCCCTTTCTCTGTCCCTGCGAGTTCTGCTAATCGGTGAGCACTAGCTTTAGCGATGAGAGCCTCTAAACCTAGACGCACAAGTGAGGTCTTTTCCTTCACTCCCGTGAGCTTGGCGGCATGGCGCAGGAGGGAATCGTCGATGTTTAGTGTCGTCCTCATATGCATCAGTATGACCTATTCATGCATACTGATCAAGCTTCCTACTCAATAATAGCTGAAATAAGCTGACGACGGGCAGCGCAGCGGGCCAACGCCCCACGGCGATGTTAGAACGATCCTTTGATTCCAACCGGAAGCCCGTTGTGGTTACTATGTGACATCCTGTCGATTTTGGCCTTCCCCGACAACTATGTTATGACAGCCTCCGGAATCGGAAGGCCATCGAAGCAAGGCGTACCCCTTGTCGATTTTGGCTTCGTGAACGACTAATGATAACAAGGGCCATTCATATTCCATATCGGAGGTTCGGATCCATGAAATACATGTTACTGGTCTACGGGGACGAGCAAACAGCGATGAACGAGGCCGAGCGGAAGGACTGTTACGCGGAGTCCGCCCAGCTCGCACATGATCTTCACTCGAATGGACAGTATGTATCGGCCAACCCTTTGCACCCGACTACTACGGCGACCAGCGTCCGGGTGCGCGAGGGGAAACGGCTCGTGACCGACGGCCCGTTCGCGGAAACGCGGGAGCAATTGGGCGGTTACTTTCTCATCGAGGCCAAAGATCTCGATGAGGCGATTGCCGTTGCGGCACGAATTCCAATGGCGCGAAAGGGCACGGTCGAGGTTCGGCCGGTCCTCGAAATATCCGGCCTACCGGCGTAACAGAATGTTGAAAATGGCCGCCAGCTTTGTTCTCGGCTCGGAAGCGTCCTCAACGTACCCCAGAGGTACGCCTCCGGCGCTTCCACCGCCTGTGGCCGCGCTGAACGGCCATTTTGAACATCCTGCCAAGCTTGCGTCCGCAACAAACGTGGCCTGGACACATACATGTACTTCAAAATCAACACGGCAATGTCGATTATCGGGCCGGCGAACGACTATCCGACAAACAGGGAGAGCCTGATGCAATACATGTTGCTGGTTCACCATGACGAAGAAGCCTTCATCAAGATCGACGAAACGAGGCGGCAGCAGATGCTTGATGAATCGGTGCAACTCACTCACCAGCTCCACGCGAGCAATCAATATGTGAGCGCTTCGCCGCTACACCCGGCGGCGACGGCGGCTATCGTCCGAGTGCGTGACGGTCAGCCGACCGTGACCGACGGTCCGTTCATAGAGACGAAGGAGCAACTCGCCGGTTACTTTCTGATCAACGCCAAGGATCTCAATGAGGCCGTTCGCATCGCCACTCGAGTGCCGGGGGCACGCATCGGAACGGTCGAAGTGCGTCCGGTGAAGGAGATTGCAGGCCTGCCGACTTCCAACGGTATTGGTTGAGATGTTGCAAGATAAAGATCTTGAGAAAACGAATCGAGTCATGAACACTATTCTTCAAATGAAGAAGATCGACATCAAACGCTTAGAGCAAGCCTATGGACGGCAGTAAGCGCGCAGGCACAGGTTCGAGGATCTGGAAGACCACATCTGAGAACTTATTCTAGAGGACTGAATAGCATCATGCAGGATGTTCAAAATGGCTATTATTTTTCACCCGCCCAACCCGGCGCGCCAACACGCGCCTTTCCTCAGGCGCGGCCGCAGGTGAAGAAAGCGCCGGAGGCGTACCTTTTCACACGCCACAACCCGAGTTGCCGGGCAACTCTTCCCATCTGGGGTACGTTGAGGACAAAGCTCGGGAAGGGGCGCGTCTTGGCGCGCCTGGGACGGGTGGGTGAGATAGGACCTTTTTCAACATCCTGGCAGAAAGGAGTATGAGATGAGCAAAATACGGCTGTTGGTTGGGACGCGAAAGGGCGCGTTCGTGTTGACGTCAGATGGCACGCGCAAGAAGTGGGACATCAGCGGGCCCCACTTTGCGGGGTGGGAAATGTACCATCTCAAGGGATCTCCCGCCGATCCAAATCGGGTTTACGCATCGCAGACCAGCGGCTGGTTCGGGCAGATCATCCAACGCTCCGATGACGGCGGTAAGACCTGGCACCAACCGGGAACACCGCCCGGCGAGCCGACCACGACTCCCGACGGCATGCCCAAGGGCGAGAGCAACAAGTTCGTGTATGACACGTCCCCGGAAACCGGGAAGCCGCTCACGACCCATCAGCATTATGACGGCACACAGCGTCCCTGGGAGTTCAAACGTGTGTGGCACCTCGAACCATCGCTGACCGATCCGAACACCGTCTATGCCGGCGTGGAAGATGCCGCTCTGTTCCGCTCGGCCGACGGCGGACAGACATGGCAGGAGCTTCCCGGGCTGCGCGCCGCGAAAGGACAACTCTGGCAGCCCGGCGCGGGTGGGATGTGCCTACACACGATCGTGCTGGACCCGAATAATCCAAAAAGGATCATCATCGCCATCTCGGCGGCAGGTGTGTTCGGAAGCGACGACGCAGGTATGACATGGCGGCCGATAAACCGCGGTCTGAAGTCCCAGTATGAGCTCCCTGATCCGGATGCGGAGGTCGGTCACTGCGTGCATCGCATCGCCATGCACCCGTCGCGTCCGAACGTGCTGTTTATGCAGAAGCACTGGGACGTGATGCGGAGCGACGATAGCGGCGAGTCCTGGCACGAGATCAGCGGCAATTTGCCGACCGACTTCGGCTTCCCGATCGACGTGCATGCGCACGAGCCGAATACAATCTACGTGGTCCCGATCAAAAGCGACTCGGAACATTTTCCGCCCGATGGGAAGCTGCGGGTGTACCGCAGTCGCACGGGAGGCAACGAATGGGAGGCGCTGACGAACGGCCTGCCGCAACGCGACTGCTACGTCAATGTGTTGCGCGACGCAATGTCCGTGGATTCGCTCGATCCATGCGGCGTGTATGTCGGCACCACCGGCGGGCAGGTCTACGCATCTGCCGACGGCGGTGATAGTTGGACACCGATCGTCCGAGATCTGCCGGCCGTGCTCTCGGTTGAGGTTCAGACGATGCGATGAAGCGAACGCTGAAATGCCCTCCAGCGGCGTTCTCACCTCGAAAGCGTTCAACGTCGCCCAGAGGCTACGCCTCCGGCGCTTTCTTCGGCTGCGGGCCTTGCTGGAAGGGCATTTTGAGCGCTCACGAGAGACAGCGCTACTAACTCCCCAGGAGACTGAAGGGACATGATCAGAGTTGTGCTTCCGGCACATTTACGAACTTTAGCGCGCGTTCAGGGCGAGGTGACGCTCGACGTTGACGGTCAAGCCACACTGCGCTCGGTGCTCGACGCCCTCGAAGCTCGCTATCCGATGCTGCGCGGGACGATTCGCGACCACACCACGCAACGCCGCCGGCCGTTTATCAGGTTCTTTGCCTGCGAGCAGGATCTGTCCCACGAATCGCCGGATGCACCGCTGCCTGACGCCGTCACGACGGGGACCGAGCCGTTTCTGATCGTGGGGGCCATGGCCGGGGGTTAGATTTGCCTACTCACATAGGGCTAACCATGTCGAGTAATTCGGTCATCGTGTGGTGCGGGTTTAGAAGTTTGTACGTTGGAGTAAAGGAATCGGGTGATGACCGGGACTTTTCTTTCGATAAAAGCGGGCTCTTCAGATGGATGGCCAGTGGAGCTGATATGATACATCAATCTCGTGTCAGCGACACAATTTCTCAAGTCTTCATTGTGGATAATGGTTGACACCCATAGATCGTGGAGCATACATCGACCGTCATACTTGCAGGCTGTGCAGTCGCTAAAGCTCACCGAATTACATTCGTGCTCCTCTCTTCCGGGAAGCGTAACCCAGCACCGGATGTCGCGTAGATAGGCTGAAAGCCGAAAACCAGCGTTTGTGTGAACGATCAAGAAACCTCTCAGATGAAGAGCTATTGCACCGCTCTTCTTTCGATACGCTCGAAAAGTGGTGTCTGTTAATTCAATCATCTAATGTATGAGATCAATGATCGACACCTGAAGGTGGGTCCGCAGAAGCGACCAGTCTGCTGAAGCACATAGTTAGTCCTTCTGTTTGATAAGGCTCAGCGGCGGATGCTTGACGCACGGCCGCTGGAACGCGATGTTAGACGCCGCGTCGCCTCGGACATTTGGAGCAAGGATCGCAGCGCCTCGTTTACCGCAGCCGAACTGCGAAAGGCCTTGGCTACGTCTGGTTCGAGGACAACGACGTTTGCGCCCTCTTTCAGAAGACGACGATAGTATTTGCCTCTGATAGCCGTCGAATAATCGAACTCGTACTCGGGTCGCATGTCATCCGGTATTGCGCGACTCTTAACTTTCATGACGCTTCCTCTCGTGAGACGTCGCACGGCGTGCACTAATTAAGCGTACGGCTTCGCCTCGTTCAACATGGGAGACGACAAGAAGCCGGCCTTGTGCCGAGTAACCGACAGTAATAAGCCGATTCTCGTGCTGCGAATGATCCGTATCATCAAAGGTGGCGGCTAGCGGATCATAAAACACCGTCACGGCCTCATCGAACGATACACGGTGCTTCTTGAGGTTCGATGCGGCCTTGCTTCCGTCCCACTCGAACCGCATCGAGGCCTTTGCCTATGTTCGCACCCACCAAGGCCCACTATTAATCGAGCTTCGACAGAGTGATCTAAACAGCCTATATCTTACCATCGAGGCATCTCTATTTCGCCGAATATCACTGCTCACCGCAAACTTGTCAAGCATCATTCCGCTTGCCCTGTTTGATGTCGATTTTGCACCTCCTCGACGACTATCTTACGTCTGCAACCAGTTCCATCATTTGAAGGAGGATGCTATGTCCAAGAACGAGCAGGCCCACGACGCAAAGAGCAGTCACACCACATCGAGCATTGTCTGGTTTGAAATCCCGGCTGATAATCCCGAGCGGGCGAAGAAGTTTTACGGCGCATTGTTTGGCTGGAAGATCGAGCTGTTTCCCGGAATGACGGATTACTGGCACATTGACACGGGCGGCAGCGACGACACGCCCGACGGCGGGCTGATGACGCGCAAGCACCCCGAGCAGCCCATCACCAACTATGTCGCGGTGTCTTCAGTAGAAGAATCCGCGGCGAAGGTCGAGAAACTCGGCGGCAAAATCTGCAAGGCAAAGACCGCGGTGCCGCAGATGGGATACTTCGTCATTTGCCAGGACACAGAAGGCAACGAGTTCGCTCTCTGGGAAAAGAACGACAGCGCAAAGTAGCGGTGGACGCTTATTTTACCAGCGCTAGACGCAAAAGGAGGATCTATGCGTTTCACATCAATCACGCTGACCTGTCTGTGCCTGATCATGACTCAAGCTCCCGTACTGGCCAAAGACAAGAAGTCAGAAAAGCAGATGGACCCACAGGCGATGATGGAGACGTACAAGAAGTTGGCCACGCCCGGCGAGCCCCATAAGCAGCTCGCGAGCCTCGCCGGTAGCTGGACCACGAAAACCAAGGAGTGGATGGATCCCAACAAGCCGCCCATGGAATCAACCGGATCGGTAGAAATGAAACTATTGTTGGACGGTCGCTTTCTTCAGCAGGACTTCACCGGCGACATGATGGGACAACCCTACTCCGGAATAGGGATTACCGGATACGATAACCTTCGCAAGCGATATGTCTCGACGTGGATCGATTCCATGGGCACGGGGATCTTTACGATGGAAGGCACGGCCGGCGCCGACGGCAAGACCATCACGCTGAAGGGCCAGCACGATCAACCGGGCGGCGGGCACATGACGCATCGCGCGGTTTGGAAGTTGGTAGATGCGAATACGCAGCTCTTTGAGATGTACGGCACGCACGGGCATGGTAAAGAGATGAAGATGATGGAGATCACGTACACCAGGAAGCAGTAACGGAACGGCTAGAGATTCGAGAATACATAGAATCCGCACTCAAAGGAGATGACGATGCGATTCATGATTTTGGTCAAAGCCACTAAAAATTCAGAGGCCGGTATGCTTCCGGACGAGAAGCTGCTCACCGCGATGGGGAAGTACAACGAAGAACTGGTAAATGCCGGCGTGATGCTCGCTGGCGAGGGACTCCAGCCCAGCTCGAAAGGCGCGCGTGTCAGGTTCTCCGGAAACAAACGCACGGTGATCGACGGGCCTTTCAGCGAGACGAAGGAGCTGATCGCCGGCTTCTGGCTGTGGCAGGTCAAGTCGAAAGAAGAGGCGATCGAATGGGTCAAGCGCTGTCCCAATCCGATGCCCGGCGAGGAGTCCGAGATCGAAATTCGCCAGGTGTTTGAGGCGGAGGATTTTGGGGCTGAGTTTACGCCAGAACTCAGGGAGCAAGAGCAGCGCCTGCGCGCGCAATCCAAGAAGGCCGCGAAGAAGAAGTAGTCATGCATATTGTTCCGGCCTCATACAACTTTGATCTGTGGACGGAGCGGAGTCGAAAGCCCGCCCTCGCCCGAACCAGAAGGAGAAATGGCGATGAACACATCAAAAGTAAAACCTGTTCCAGATGGGATGCGCACGGTGACACCGCACTTGGTGTGCGCCGGCGCGGCCAGTGCCATTGAGTTTTACAAAAAGGCGTTTAATGCCGTTGAAATAGGACGAATGCCGGGCCCACAGGGAAAACTAATCCATGCCCTCATTCGAATCGGTGATTCGGCGGTCATGCTCGTCGACGAATTTCCCGACTGGGGATCGTTCGGGCCGAAGTCACTCAAGGGTTCGCCGGTCACCATCCATCTCTATGTCGAGGATGCCGACGCGTTCGTCAAGCGTGCCGTTGACGCGGGAGCGAAGGTGACGATGCCGCTTGAAAACATGTTTTGGGGCGATCGCTATGGCAGACTCGAAGACCCGTTTGGTCACCAATGGTCGGTCGCCACGCACGTTCGCGATGTGACTCCGGAAGAGATGCAACAGGCGGCGCAGAAAGCATGCGGGTAGCCCGAGTTATTCAGGCTGCACAGCAAGAGGGCCGCGTCGGATTTCGACGCGGCCCTTCTTGCATCGCAATTCCTCATCGCCTCCATCTTCATACGCCAGCTTATTGCGGGCCTAACAGGGCGTTGAAGGGATTGGTACCCAAACATTCCTAGTCCCTTACAGCCTGCGCAGGAATATCTGACAGCACAATGGGCCTCGCCCGATATCCCGGCGATGAGGCTTCTCGTATGCTGAATGCTGAGCCTTTACCCGCAATTGCTCGGATTTCTCCAGATGTCTGAGATGTCATTGATTCGTTGCCCATCTTGCGGGGCAAACAATCGCGTGCCGCCGGAAAAGCTCGCACAGCGGCAGCTTCAACCGGTATGCGGACAGTGTAAAACCCCTCTGCCCGTCTCCACCAATCCGGTGATTGTCACGGATGCGACGTTTGCGACTCACGTCACCCGCTCGCCGCTGCCGGTGGTGCTCGACCTGTGGGCAGCGTGGTGCGGTCCATGTCGGATGATTGCGCCGATGATGGATGAATTGGCGGCGGAGATGGCAGGGCGCGTGCAAGTGGCGAAACTCAATGTCGACGAAAATCCGGCCACCGCGGCGCGTTTCAACGTTCAGAGCATTCCGACTCTGCTCGTGTTCAAAGACGGCCGAGAGATCGATCGTCTCGTCGGTGTGCCGTCCAAGTCCGACCTGGTGCGGCGCCTGCAACAAGTCATCGCATAGCGGAGCATCCGCACGTGGCGTGCCCGCATTGTGGCTCCGACCCGATTAACGGTCGCATGACTCATCATCTAGAGGATAGATGGAACAACGCCGGTTTGGCTCCACGAAGCGCGAAGTCGCAGTGATCGGTCAAGGGACCTGGCGCATCGATAGCGGAGACCGTGCCGCCGCGATGGCCGCCCTGCGCCGTGGGCTCGATCTCGGCATGACTCATCTCGATACGGCGGAGATGTACGGGGGCGCCGAGGACGTGATCGCCGAAGCCATCGCCGGACGACGCGAGGAGGTTTTTCTGGTCTCCAAGGTGCTTCCGGGGAATGCCTCTCGGAACGGGACCATCGCCGCCTGCGAGACTTCGCTCGCTCGGCTCAAGACCGACCGGCTGGACTGCTATCTCTTGCACTGGCGCGGGGACTATCCACTGGAAGACACCCTTGCGGCTTTCCAGCAGCTACAACGCGAAGGGAAAATCCTCTCCTGGGGCGTGAGCAACTTTGATGTACCCGACCTCGAAGAGGCCCGGAAGCTCACCGGCGAAAACGGCCCCGTCTGCAATCAGGTTCTCTATCATCTGAAAGAGCGGGCGATCGAACATGCGGTGCTTCCGTGGTGCGACTCGCACGGCGTCGCGGTGGTCGCATACAGCCCATTCGGTCAGGGTGATTTTCCCGGCCCGCGGACGGCAGGAAGTCGAGTGCTGAAAGATATCGCCGCTGCACACGGGGCGACCGTTCGGCAGGTCGCGCTCCGGTTTCTGGTACGGCGCCCTTCGACGTTCGCAATTCCGAAAGCCTCCCGTTCCGCGCATGTCGTCGAGAACGCCGGCGCCGGCAATCTCCGGCTGACCGACGCGGAACTCGCGCGGATCGACCAGGCCTTTCCACTCGACCCCCCTCCCCGCGAACTTCCCGTGCTGTAGCCGATCGGCTTGTGACAGAGTTCAATCGCAAGGCACTGATTCGCTTAACCGTACGTTTCCTTTATGGAGGCAGCCCATGCACACCACTTTCGAAGCCAATAAACGATGGTCCCTTACGTCTAAATCGCATCGAGTCCTCAGGAGACAATCATGGTTGGGGATCATCTGGCTGCTATGCGTCGTCACGCAGGTCGGCTGCGCCCACCATGAGCGCATCCAAGACAAAGTCGTCGTCATCACCGGCGCATCCAGCGGGTTCGGCAAAGGCGTTGCGCAGAAACTTTCTGCGCAGGGCGCGCATGTGGTGCTGGCCGCCCGGCGGACGGAACTCATCGAAGAGCTGGCGCGGGAGGTCGGGGGGCAGGCCTTGGCGGTGACGACGGATGTCAGCAAAGCCAGCGACGTCGAACGGCTTACGCAGGCGGCGATCTCTAAGTTCGGCCGTATCGACGTGTGGATCAACAACGCGGGCGTGGGAACGTTCGGTCGCTTTGAGGAGATCCCGCTTGCCGACCAGGTTCGTCTGGTCAACACCAATCTGATCGGCGTCATTCACGGCAGCCACTTCGCCATGCGCCAGTTCCGGAATCAAGGGCACGGCACGCTCATCAACGTCGCCTCGATCTCAGGGAAGATCGGAACGCCCTATTACGCGTCCTACAGCGCCACGAAATTCGGCATCGTCGGCTTGGGTCAGGCGCTGAATCAAGAGTTACGATTAAACGACCTCGACGAAAACATACACGTCAGCACCATCAACCCCATGCCGTTCGACACGCCGTTTTGGGAACACGCGGCCAACTATACCGGGCATTCCCCTCGCGCGTACCCGATGAATGAGGCTGAGCCGGTCATCGATGCGATCGTTGATGCGACGACCAATCCCAAGAAAGAAGTGACGGTGGCCTTTGCGGGAAAGTGGTCCGTGTTCTTCCATCGCATGATGCCCGACACATCCGAGAACATGTTCGGCAGTACGGTTCACAAGGCGCTCATAAAAGATGCGCCGCCGACGGCGCCGCCCACGCAGGGAAGCCTGTATGAGCCCATGCCGACCGGCACCGGCGTCAGCGGAGGGGTGATTGAGCGGATGGAAGAGGAAGATCGCCGCTAAAGAGTAATCTGTAAGAACCGATGATGATGCAGAGGCGCTCTTCCACTTATCTGTTGTCTTTTCAACCCGGGAAGTCGACAGTTCCTTAAATACCACTGATGATCATTTGATGGTAAGACAGGAGGACAGTCAATGTTCAGTACCGCTATGCGGAAATCGATTGTTGCTCTCATGCTCTGCCTGCTCATGGCCGGCGTTGCAACGGCTCAGGATACCGGTGTCGTGACTAAGCCCAGCGCGCATTCGGTGGTAGAGACCTTGGATCGTCTCGAAGAAGCGTCCAAGGCCAAAGGCTTCATGATATTCACGCGCCTTGATCATGCCGAGGCAGCGGAAAAGGTCGGGCTCAAAATGCCGCCTTCCCGGCTGCTGGTCTTTGGGTCTCCAAAGCTCGGAACGCTTTCTTTCCTGAAGTGGCCGACCGTGGCGCTGGACATGCCGTTGAAGGCGCTAGTTTGGAACGATGCGCAAGGCAAAACCTGGGTCACCTACAACAGCGCGCAATATGTCGCCGACACTCTGTATCCGCGTCATGGCGCGACGTTTCCCGAAGAGGCGAAGAGCGGATTGGATCGGGCGTTGCGCGAGGCGGTGGAAACGGCGACTAAATAAGTTCTGCAAGCGATTTGAGTTGTCGTTCAGCCAGGGTGGAGGCGAATTGTAGGCCGTTGGAGAGATATTAGAGACGGATTCAAATTAGCGTCGATTGCGAACGAAGCCACGCATGCTCTCTACGGCTTATGTTCAATGCTTCTGACCCCCAATGCCTGAGCCATTCGATGGCACGGGATCAAATCCATATTTGAGCATGAGTTTTTGTATGCGAGGACTCGCGATAAAATCAAAAAACTCTTCCGCGACACCTCGGGCTTCATCCCGGCAAGTCCACACCACCGCTTGCCCGAACTGAACCGGTGTATACGTTCCGGCCGGAGTTTCATCAATGATGAGCACCTGCCCGCTGTTGCGGATCGCATCCACGCGGTAAACAATGCCCACGTCGGCCTGACCCGTGTGAACCAAATTCACGATGTCTTCATTATGTTGCGCGTGGAGAAGGCGAAACCGGTCTCTATACGCGGGATCGAGCTTTCTGAGTACCCGGGCCGTGGTCACTCCCACGGCGGATGTCTCATGATCGCCGAGAGCAATGCGGGTCCCTCGATTCGACAGCGCATCGTGAAAGGATATCTGTGTCGCATAAGAAGTGGCTGACATGACGAGCACGAGAGAGGTCTGCGCGTAGACTCGAGGTCCTCCGTTGAGAGTCAGTCCCTTCTTCTGCAGGTTCTGGATTTCCTCAACCGCAGACAGAAACACGTCGATCTGAGCCCCCTTTTCGATCTGGCGACGCAACGTTTGCGAGGGCCCATACACGACGCGAACCGTTGCGCCATATTCTTTCTCGAACATCGGCACGATTTCCTGGAATGCTCCTTTCAAACTATGGGTCGCCCCAACCGTCAGGGTTTCAGCCTGAACATGCCCCCCGGTCCACATGACACCTACGAGTACACTGACAACCGCCGTTACCATGCTGAATGTTCGAATTCCCGTCATGTTACCCCTTTTCCTTTCCTGACCGAATTTCTTTCCTGACCGAATGTGTGCCTAAGTCTGGTGTCCTCTTGCCGGAGAATGCGAGCACCGTGGAAGGGACAGCAAGATCAATACCAGCTGCGGCATTCATGCGACCGCTTAAATAACAAGGCAAATCGTTTCATTCTGGCGGAATTCCCATGAACCTTGGCCATGCCCTAGGGTACTGATCCAGCGGAATTGTGAAAATCCGCACACTGAGCTCAGTGCGCAAGGTGAAGCCTCTATTCTTCGTACTGTGCTGTCAAACGTTTGATGCTCTGCAGCATTAGCATGATGAGTTCGTCGCCTTAGGGTATTAGTTAGGGCATTAGTAGGGCATTAGATGGATGCATAAAGCGGGCTACCTACATACAATTGAGTCCGCAATTGCACACCTGCCATTGCCTCGTATGCAGATGAATATGCCGGTTGGTAAGGACTTTGCTATACACCGCGCACTTTGCTATTGTGGATTGCGATCCGGGGCCCATGCCCATCACGGTAGAGACCAGCCGCAGCGGTGTGCAGAGTAGTATGAAGTCGTCCCGGAACTTGTGACCATGCGCGGCTCGCTGTATGTGGATTTACGAGCCATCGTTCAAGAGACCTTTCGAATTCCGAAAATCTCTATTTTAAGGCGGGGCGATTGTAACTCCTCGTCTCAGTCGGCCAGCAGTGCAGCGAACTGTTGGCATGCCCTCTCGGGAATTGACACCGGAGGGGTGTTTAAGGTAAGCGGTGTCCACAGTCGGAAACCCAAACCGCGGTGACAGGCTCAACACATGAACCAGATCGTTCTCATTGCGCTACGAAGACCATACACCTTCGTCGTCATGTCCATCCTCATCGTGGTGTTGGGCACCATGACGGTGCGGCACATGCCGACCGACGTCTTCCCGAATATCACGATTCCCGTCACCTCCGTGGTCTGGATCTACTCCGGCCTGCTGCCGCAGCAGGTGGAAGGGCGCATCACGTATCTGTTCGAGCGCTTCCTGACCTCGACCGTGGAAGGCATCAAGTACATCCATAGCCACTCCTACTACGGCAGCAGCATCACCAATATTTTTCTCCAGGACGGGGTAGACGTGGGGCGGGCCGAAGCGGATATCGTGGGCATTGCGCAGAACGTCGTCAAGGCGCTGCCGCCCGATATTTCGCCGCCCATGGTCATGCGTCTTGCCCCATCGTCCATCCCGGTGGCTATGCTCGAAATCAGCTCCGACCACATGACGCCCGCGGAGCTCTATAATCTCGCCTACATGCGAATCCGCCCCCTGCTGGTGACGGTACCGGGGATCGTCCTGCCGCACCCATACGGAGGCCAGGACATGCAGGTCATGGTTAACCTCGATCAGCAGAAATTGCTCGCTCGTCATCTGACTCCGTCGGACATTCACGATATCCTCATGAAGCAATATCTCGTGCTGCCGTCCGGGGACATCAAAATCAAGCCGACCGATTGGATCGTCCTGACGAACGCGTCACCGTTGAAGATAGATGACTTCGCCAATATCCCGGTCAAGCGGGAAGGCAACGCGTTCGTCTACTTGCGCGACGTCGCCACGGTGCGCCTCATGGGCCGGGTGCAACAGAACGCGGTGCTGGTGAAGGGCAAACAGACCGTCATCATCGTCGCGATGAAGAGCACGGAGGCCTCCACCCTCGACGTGGTCGATGGGATCAAAAAGATGATCCCGCGCGCCGAGCAAGTCTCTCCAAAGGGCGTGAGAATCAGGCTCCTCGACGACGCGTCGACCTTCGTGAAGGATTCGATCTCGGACGTGTTGCATGAAATGCTGACCGCCGGCGCGCTGGTCGGCGTCATCGTGCTGTTGCTGCTCGGCTCATGGCGGGCCACGGTCATCGTGTGGACTTCGATTCCGCTGTCCATCCTCACCGCCATCATCGGCCTGCATTGGCTCAACGAGACGATCAATGTCATGACCTTGGGCGGATTGGCGTTGGCCGTTGGCATTCTGGTCGACGATGCCACCGTGATGATCGAAAATATCGATCGCCATATCGAAATGGGCAAGCCGCTGGAGCAGGCCATCATTGACGCGGCGAATCAGATCGTCGTCCCGACGCTCGTCGCCACGCTCTGTATCGCGATCGTCTGGCTTCCGCTCTTTCAGCTCGGCGGCGTCGCCGGCTACCTGTTCAAGCCCATGGCGGAGGCGGTCATCATCGCGATGCTCGCCTCCTTTATCCTGTCACGCACCTTGGTGCCGACCATGGCGAAATATCTGATGAAGAGTCACCATGCCGAAGCCGCATGAGCCTCACGGACAGTCCGGCGCGGAACCGTCGCGGAACCCCTTCGTCCGCTTTCAGAAGGGGTTCGAGCGCCGCTTCGATCGCTTCCGCGAGGGCTACGGTGCGCTGCTCGAACGGGTGATCGCCCGTCGCCGCGCCTTCGTCATGATCTCGCTGGCCATCGCGGCGAGCTCCCTGTCTCTTTTCTTCTTCCTCGGCCGCGATTACTTTCCCGAGATCAGATCTGGGGTCATTGCAATGCATATGCGCGCGCCGCTCGGGACGCGCATCGAGGTGTCGGGACGCATTGCCACGCTGGTCTCCAGCAGCATCGAGGAATTGCTGCCCGGTCATGTCGAAAACATCGTCAGTAATTGCGGCCTGCCGGTCGGACCGCACAACCTCGCCTTCATCCCGACGCCGACGATCGGCTCTCAGGATTGTGATCTGACGATCCTCTTGAATGATGAAAAGTCCCCAGTGTGGGAGTACCGGCGCATTCTCCGCAAGGGCTTGACGGAGCGGTATCCGGGAACCGAATTCACGTTCCAGCCGTCCGATCTCACCGCAAAAATTCTCAACTTCGGCGCGCCTGCGCCGATCGACGTGCAGGTCAACGGCCCGGACATGTACCCCAACTACGAGTTCGCCCGCAAATTGGTGGGCAAGTTTCGCGACATCCCCGGCGCCACGGACGTGGTGATCCAGCAGACGATGCGCACGCCGACCCTCATGGTCGAGGGCGACCGTACGTTCGGACTCGGTGTCAACAGGACCCTAAAGGACATGGCCGACAATCTGCTCATGACAACCGCCGGGAGCCAACAGGTCGACCAGGTCTATTGGCTCGATCCCAGCACCGGCATGTCGTATCTGATCAATGTCTATACGCCGCAGCCGCAGATCAACAGCGTCAATAGTCTGAAGACCGTCCCGGTCGATTCCTCGAACAATGGTTCGGACAAGGATGTGCAGCTGCTCGGCAATTTGGCCGACCTGTCGGCCGAGGGAACGCCGGGCGTGATCACGCACGGGAACATCATGCCCTTGTTTAATATTTATGTATCCGCCGAAGGGCGCGATCTCGGCGGCGTGCTGGCGGATGTTCAGAAAATTGCCAAGAACATGGAGCACGAGAAGCCTCGCAGCGCGGAAATCGAAATCCACGGCCAGGCCTCACTGATGTACGAAGCGTATAGCGAGCTCATCTTCGGACTGCTTGCCGCGATCGCGCTGGTCTATCTGCTGATCGTCGTCAACTTCCAATCCTGGCTCGATCCCTTCATCATTATTACGGCCTTGCCCGGCGCGTTGGCGGGCATCGCGTGGGCCCTGTTCCTGACCCATACGCGTCTGTCGGAGCCCGCGCTGACGGGCGCCATCATGACCATGGGGACGGCGACCGCCAATTCGATCCTCGTCGTCTCCTATGCGCGCGAGCGGCTCCAAGAGCACGGCGACGCGCTCTTGGCCGCAGTCGAAGCCGGGACGACCCGCTTCCGTCCGGTGCTGATGACGGCCTCAGCCATGATCATCGGGATGGTCCCCATGGCGACGGGCTATTCCCAGAATGCGCCGCTGGGCCGTGCCGTCATCGGCGGCCTGCTCGTGGCCACCGTCTTCACCCTGTTTTTCGTGCCTTGCGTGTACGCGATCTTCTACAGCCGGCGAACCGCACGGCAAAAGGCGCCATCATGAAGACACTCAATGGAAGAAGCATTGTCCTTTCAATACTCTCATTGCTCGTGCTCTACATCGGCTATCGGATTTATGAGAGCCGAAGCGACGCCGCTCTGTTGCGC
>DATFCE010000468.1:0-5134 GCA_035253365.1 Nitrospiraceae bacterium | reverse complement strand
AATAGGCGACTCCTAATTGAAACCGCACATTGGCGTCCTGCGGACGGAGCTTGTCGGCTTTTTCCAGGGGCACAATGGCCTGCTCGGGCAGCTTCAACGCCAGATAGGTCAAGCCGCTGTAGTACAAGGCTCGGGCATTATTCGGATCCAGGTTCAACGCCCGACGACAGAGTTCGAGCGCTTCGTCATATCGTTGATCGTCATAGGCCAAGACTGCGCGGGCGACCAGAACGTCCGCTTCGGCCTGCTGCGCTGCCCACGCACTGTCCGGCAGGGATAAGGAAGTGAGGGTGTAAATGACGAGGAGCAAAACGGCGAGAGAAGATTTTAAAGAGAGAGGCACTTGACGGTCAAATAATGTTTGTGACAACCTTCCCTCCTCTTCTCGGACAGACGCCACTGTGCGGCGCGAATGGCGCGGACGGAGTTCCTTGATCGACAAGTCCTCTCATGGTGGTCCTCATCAAGCGAACGGGACTATGTACCTTCAGCCATGGTATGTGTCAAGACAGTTCTCGGAACAAAATGACTGGAGGGCCGACTGGGCCTCAAAACCTTTTCACCCAAGATCGAGGTGCATGATGCGCGCATACGAAGCATCACGTGCGGCAGCGGTGCTGATGGCCGTCACGCAATTGTTGGGACCGGCGACCCTGTGGGCCGCGGAAAGTCCGCGCAGCCCCAAGGCCGACGCAGCGCGCCGAGTGGTGTTGTCGGGCGTACAAGGAGAGGTGTGGATCGCGCCGGCCGATACGGCCAAGGAGCCGAAGCCCGCTCGATTTCACGATGTGTTGAGTTACGGCGATCAGATACGCACGGGGGCCGGAAGTGTCGCGGAGGTGCTTGTCGGCCGGCACGCTTTAGTGACGTTGCATGAAGACTCCACGGTGCACTTGGTTGAAGAGGGACCGGGACAACGCACGGTGCAAGTGTTGACCGGAGAAGTTCGCCTGGCTGTGGCCCGCACCGAGGATACGGTGACGGTCCATACACCGACCGCCACGGCCGTCACGCGGGGCGGCTTAATTCACATCAAAGTCATGCCGGCCAAACGGCAGGCTGGACATGTTTCGCCCGATCATCGAGGCCGGGCCATGCCAATAGCTCTGGCGCCGGTCATTCCCACGGCGGTGACACCGGCACAGACGGCTCCTACTGAAACCTTTCAGGTCAATGAAGGTGCGATTCAGATCAAATCGTCTGCGCCGGGGGCGCCGTTGACGACGGTCGGCGCAGGCCAAAGCGTGCAGGTAGCCGCGGGGCAAATCGGCAAAGTGTCCTCGACCCAGGCGCTTGCGGCAGGAACCTACAGCTTACCGGCTGCCGATTCGCACGCGCGGACCTCGGAGGCCGGAATCCGGTATCTCGCGAGCCAGCAGCAACAGCAGGCGGCCGCTTTGCAACACGTGTTACTGGGCCCTAGCGACGTCGAGCGTTCCGTCATCAGAAACGCCGCCACCGGCGCGATTCTCGCGACCAACGACGTCATCATTTCGACGACCGGGCCAACCCTGGCGGGAACCCTGTCTGGGGACCTCACCCAGTCCCCTCCGCTAGACTACCTCTTTGCTCCTGGGGGGCTCTTCAATACAGGCAGACTCATGTCGCCCCCCGCATCCGCGACCGGCATTGCCGAGGATACGACCATCCAGGATATCTCGGTGCAGCCTGGTACGTCGAACGGTACCACCTTTTCGGTGAGGGGGGGCGGAGGGCTGGTTGTTTTCGATAAACATACCATCCAGGCGAAGTCCGAACTGGTTTATGTTGATAGTGGGAATACCCGGCTCGCACCGCATAACGGGACCCCGCCGTCCGCCACCATCTATGTCACCCCTAGTGTACTGTTGCCATCGCCCTCCGCAGATACTCCCCGGCCGCACACCGGCTTGCCTCTGCAATTTCCCAATGTTCTCACGATAGGCGGCGGGACTGCTGCGGCGAACTTGAACCGCAATGCTGAAGTCTTTATTCAGACCAACGGCAATTCCATCACCGACCTGGAGCAGTATTCCCGCGAAAACGGTATTCAAGGAGGCCTGTCGGGTAGTAACAATGTGCTCGGTAATATATTGGTTGCACGTACGACCGTCGACAGGAACGGCAATTTTACCGGCTTTTCGAATCCAGCCATTGTTGGGCTTGCTCCGAATGAGCGTGAGAGCAGCTTGGTCGATGGAGTCGTGCGTGCCAGAAGCGGCATTACTGGAAACAGAACCGTAGTCCTGGAAGGAGGGGTGATCCTCAATCAGACCAAATTAACGGCTTCCTTTGCGCAGGACCCGCCATCGAACCCTGCGCTTCCGGCGGCTTTACAGCCTCCTCCGAACGCGACTCGCCAATACTTTACCGAAACGGGACAGTCGTCGACCGTGAATGGTTCTATTATCGGGATCGTGGCGAAAAAAGATTCGACTGGGACATTGCGACCGGCCTTTGCGACCATGTTGGATCGGGCATTCGCGGTACTGGACGGGAGTACGCTTGCGCCCGCGACGCCGGAGACCAGGATTGGTCTCTTGAGCGTGCTCGACAGCCAACTCACCGGCCCCAGGACGATCCCTTCGACGCGGACAAGTTCGGATGGGCAGCCGGGCGTACCACCTCTCATCGAAATTATCAACAGCAATCCGCCTTTGTCGAATCCTACGACTGCCGGCGTGCAGGCGACATCGGCCGTCGTCGTGCGGGCCACGGGTGCGCTGAACGGGGTGCTTCCCGTAGATCGCGCGCTGCTTGAAGCCACCTCCCCCCTCGTCGTGATGGTCAACAGCACTATGACGACCACCGGCCATTTTGCGGACCTCAGCGGAACCGCGCCTTCGAACAGCCGGGGCTTGCTCAGCGCCAACCTGGTGCCGGGCGATGCGCTCGTCCGATTAGATGCCAGCACCTTGACGGTCATGGGTAATTTCCTCAACCTGGCCAACGGAGCGACGGCCTCCATCACGGGCCATCTCTTCTCACTGACGAACGGCAGCACGTTGACGGTCAATGGTGTGCTGGTGAATCTGGCCGGCAACTCGACGTTAACGCTCAACAGCACGGCCTTCGGCGTATTTGGGCCGGGCGCGAACACACTCAACATCAATAATAATTTGTGCGCCGGCGGGTGCTCCGCGGTTCCGGGCTTCCCGGCTTTGCGTGTCGCAGGCGGCGGCAACGTCACACTTCCGTCGGGCTTCACGCCGTTTGCCGTGGCGCCCGGCGCACCTTCGCCTCAAGTCAACATTGCGCCCACCGCCGCAGTCTTTCAGGTCTCGCCCCAGGCGCAGATGAATGTCACGGTGCGCCAGTAGGCCGGTAGGAGATGGCTGAACATAGTATGGAACCAGGATAGTCATATGAAAGAGAATAATCTTCCCTCTCAGCTTATAGGATTCCCAAGCATTGTGTGCACGATTCGTGCGGTCTCGCCGGAATGCGCTTGTGGCCGTCGCGAGTAGGATGAGCAAACATTACATGATTTGCTCGGGACGCAATTCTCGCTCACAATAGATTCGCGCGAGTTAGAATAGAGGAAGAACCTCTTCTATCGAAAGTAACCCATCGACCTTTCCATTTGGTTTCATCTACGCCTAACCAGTCATTCTCCGATAGTACCCTGGATTGCGCAAGACATGGCCGACTAAGGCATCTGCTCTGCCTGCCGTTGAGTCTCAATCGGGAACACTAAATACCAGTATTAGATCCGAACGAAATGCATGCAATAAGAAATGAAGAGGAATGTCTCTTGACGCTCTTTTCTCATTGTGGCAATTTCCTTTGCGTTGCATAACAGAACAGTGGCCGACAGAGGATTATAAAAAGTGCGTTCCTCTCCGTCCGTGCAGCAAGACCGGAAAAGTGGCTGTGTAGGGCGACAGTACTTCTCACTCGTTCAGGGAATATTGGCTTGCTGCATAGTGTTCATGAGCCCGTCGAATCTTCTGTCCGCGGAATCCGAGCACAAACCCATTGCCGACCACTTGGAGTATCTCGGTTATCAGTGTGACGTGGTCGAACAGGGCCTTCGCGCTCGCCACGGCGGGAAGTTTACTTTGCTTGCCTCCGTTAGCCGAGAAGGCATCCAGCTTCAGACGGGCTTTCCCGGCAAAGGCGTATCATCCGAAAACAATAATCGTTACGAGTTGATTAACAACCTGAACGCACGATTACTGACTTCTCGTATTTTTTGGACGGCGGAGGGACATCTGTTCATGAGCGCGTGGATGCCGGGCCTCTATGACAAAACTCGCTTTGCCTTATTCATTGACGCGTGGGAACGGGATGGGGAAGTGTTGCGCGAGGCGGCCCGAGCGCTGAATCCCTATTTAAAGCAGTAAGGAGGCCAAGCGTTATGAGAGGGTCTTCGGCAAGCGTTACAAAGGAGTGCGTCATAATGCAGAGACGACCATCAGAAATGCACGGCCGGGGGCGCGCTTGCTTTCTTGGCAGGAAAATCTTACCCTCAGGCCGTATCGACGCTTCACAAGTGAGTAAAGACAAGGATTCAGAAGCTTTGCCGGAGCGGCTCTCATCTACGGATGAAGACCAATCATTGCGCTTTGTTTGAATGAAGGACTTGTGGAATGGACAGGGGTGGTTCCGTTAGTCGGGATTCTCGGGATTCTCCATCCTCCACTTCCCTGCAATGGGACGAATTCTGTGACCTTTTAGGGGGAGCCTGCTGGGATGAGGCCATTGCTTGCTGGCAAGCCAACCACCCATCCCATGATCGAAAGATAACCCTCGGTGAGCTAGCATCTCATTTTTCAGGCATCACGCAATTCCTTTTTCATGAAGATCCGCGGCTATTCGCGCTCGAAGTCTTTGCGCTCAAGTGGAGTCTCTTTACACAGCTCTGCCGGCAAGTTTTATTCCTGCACACCGAACACCAGCGTCCGATTTTCGGTCTCGAACCCTGCCGTGTGCGAATCACGTGCACGCCACGATCGCAATGGTTGCCGGTGCGATGGTTATTTTCCGTCGAGCTCTCCGACATGGTCGGTGCGTCACTGTTCCGGCATGAGAGCATGCCGGCCGAGATGGCCGAATCTTTATTTGTACCGGTACCAGCTCGTGACCCGACCTACGTTGCTCCCAGTCTCCGTGACTGGCCGCTCGGACGCGAGATACCTGTCACAGTCTTGAT
>DATFCE010000467.1:0-8121 GCA_035253365.1 Nitrospiraceae bacterium | reverse complement strand
CTGCGTGCGGGTTTACCGCTTGGGAGCCTCCCGCACACCTCCGCCGGTTTTGCCGCCGCGGGACACTCGCGCCCCGCTCCGGCCGCTGGCCTTTGCGCGCTCCGTTTGTGAATCGGTTTGCAACTTGCCGAGGGGCCGGCGTTCCGCCTGCCTGCCCGCACCGCCATACGGGTTTTGTCTCGTTCGTCCCATGTCCCCATCTTAGAGGAGCGGGCGGTAGATTTCCATCGGTATACGTCTGCAAGAGGTGTAGGAGGGATTCGGATGGGGAACCCGACGTAAATCGAAGCTCCCATCACAGCGTATGCGCAGTACAATGCGGGAATGGCCAAACGGACTCAACAACGCGTCGGCGTGATCTCGGACACGCACGGACTGCTGCGCCCAGAGGCCGCCGCCGCGCTGCATGGCTCCGATCTGATTATTCATGCGGGTGATATCGGGACGCAAGCGGTGCTCGACGCACTCCAGTCTCTTGCTCCTGTGCTCGCCGTGCGCGGGAATAACGATATCGGCGCCTGGGCGGCCGGCATTCCCGCCACGAGAATCGTGACCATTGGCCGCGTGCCGGTGTGTGTCGTCCATGACATCACGCAATGCGGGACGGATCATGGATGTCGGGTCGTGATTTCCGGCCATTCCCATCGGCCCTGCATTGAGGAACGCGATGGCATAGTCTTCCTGAACCCTGGAAGCGCCGGACCTAGACGCTTCTCTTTGCCGGTAAGCGTGGCGCGGCTGGATTTACATGGCAGCTCGGTTAGCGCGCGGCTCATCACGCTGGAGATACTTCGATCGTTGCCGATCCGCCGTTCGAGACAGCCAAAGCCGAACGTCGGTAGACAGAGAAAGTCCATAGGTCTATAAGAGTGGCGGATTGATCGACGTGCGGATCGGTGCGAAGGAGGCTTCATGGCTGCTATCATGGGATTCCTCATCTTAATCGGCGCGTTCTTCTTCGAAGCCTGCGCCGGTTCCACCTCGCCATTGTCTCTGCCGGCAAACGCGTTGCCCGCCGCAGTCAGACACAATCAAGAGGGTATCGAGCAGTATCGAATGGGCCACTGGAATTCAGCGAAGGCCCACTTTGAAGCGGCCGTGCAATCGACTCCGCCGCTTGCCGAAGTGCACTACAACCTCGCTTTGGCATTGGACAAGCTGGGCGACCATCCCGCGGCGACTGCCCATTTCAAGCATGCCGGGGAGCTGGCGCCGAGAAACCCTGCGATTACCCAGTCCGATATCTATCTTTATCATATGGCGACCGGCCCGCGTCCGCCCATTGATCCGATTCATCGCCCCATCATGGGGGGATATTGACCGCATTGAAAGATGCGAAGATTGGCAGTCGGCTCCCAACTGGTCTCTCGGGCGGCCCTGCTCATGGGCGGCCAGGTTTACTCTGATTTGAATTGAGGCGGGATAGATTGTGCCGGAGGTGGGGAAGGCGGGGGGCTCGGTGAGCCAAACCCAAATGCAAACGGATAATAGGGGTAATATCCATATGGGTAGAGCCCATAGGGTCTCCAATATGGGTAATAGGCGAACGGATAAGACCGGCCGTAAAACGGAGAGCCGCCGTAGCCGGCATATTCCGTCTTTTCCCAGTCCACGATTTTTTTAATCTCCAAAACCGGATAGGTATACTCGCTGTCATCCAATGGTCTGACAGTGGTTCCCTTCACTTCGCCGATCACCGTGACGGTGCTACCTGTTTCGATCGTCGCTGGATCCAGCCCGTTTTCCTGTACGGCGAGGAACCGGCCTTTCGAGCGCTCACGCTCTTCCGAAGGGATAAAGGAAGAGTCTGATGGAATTTGCAAGACTTCTATTTCGGTTCTGGTTTTGGCCCGCTTGGCATTGAGGATGACCCCGCTTAGCATGATCGTCCTGCCTTCATAGGTCGATGGGGAATCCTTCAAGTCGGTAAATGAGACATTCCGATCCACTTGCTGCCGCAGATCTTTGGGCACCAATTTATCAAAAAGATATTGTCCGCTTTGATGCGCCGACTGCGCGCAGCCGACGAGCAGCAGAACAGGCAGCAGGATAAGCGCTTTGATGAAGAATACATGAGACATTTGAAAGTTTAGTGCTCTTACAGGATGTTGTATTGCACCCTCCCTCCCCTGGCACGCCAAAGCGTGCTTTTCCCGAAGCGCGGTCGCAAGTGTACCCTCCGGGGTACGTTGAGGATTTTGTCGAGCCGAGGAACAAAGCTCGGAAGGAGCGCGTCTCGGCGCGCTTGGGGCAGGGCGGGTGTGAATGAAGCCTTTTTCAACATCCTGTTCAGAAATGGTAGGAGACGCCAAACACCACATGTTGCGCGCGATAATCGCCGTTAAATCCTCCCACCGAGCCGAATGCCTTGTCAAATTCAAGTGTGGCTCGCGTGTATTTGTATTCGGTGAACAGGGCCGTGTAGGGCGTGATAAAGAAACGCGTCCCGGCAATGAGGTTCAGGCCGGTGGAGACGTCTGAGTCGCCTTGAGTCGTCGCGGATTCCCCAATACGGCTAAAGATCAGCGCGGCGCCGATACCGACGTAAGGCTGAACGCTCAGACCCGGATAGCGAATGATAAAATTCAGGGCCGCCGTCGTCACGCGCAGATGGACGCCGGGAACGCTGCCCAGGCTTTTGATGTGCGGGGTGGTATTGAAGACATCCGCCTCGAGGCCGAACCAGCCGTGTCCCGGAAAGTATCCCAGTTTGCCTCCGTAGGTAATCGAATTTTTAAGGTCGAAGTTTGGAAATCGGGGAGGAACCGTGGTCAAGCTTCCCGTGCCTCCGATGTCTGATAAGCGATCGGCAAACGTGGGGCCTACCTGACCCGCCACGTACCATTCTGCGCTGGTTTCGCCTGCACCCAACAGCCCGGCGCCAAGGAGGCATCCCGCAATGAGCCTACCGACAAGCTTCGCCATTCATCTCCCAGGCAACTAGGACACTTCAAGGACATGATAGTGTACTCAGTAAGTAAGAGATCGCCCATCGGACGATGACCTACAATGGCATCCACACGGTGCCGTACTGATGCGCCAGTAGTGTGGTCTCTATAAGTTGTTAATTGAGTTACAACTATGACCGATCATCGTATGACATTTTCCTGTTGAGCTGTCTATGTGGTTTTGCTACCATTCCTCCCCGCTCCTCGATCACGAGGGCAACCATTACAACCATAGGAGGGTCCGCATGAAGCGTTTAATCGGGCTTATGGCGTTGGCAGTCATGTTGAGCTTCGGAACGGTTGCAATCACGGCCTATGCCGGTGATGCCCCGGCTCCCACGGAGAAGAAGGATAAGAAAAATCCGAGTGGACCGAAGGCAAACGAGGAAGAGAAGAAGAAGGGCGAAAAGAAGGGCGGCCACTAAGGATTTGGGGCACGGCCGGCTGGGCCGTGCCCGCTTTCAAAATCCTCTCCGGTTCGACGTTATACCTCTCTTGATCGTTGAGCAAAATCCCAAAGTCGAGATCCCAGCGGGCATCTAAGCCGGGACGAACTTGAGCGCCGCCGAATTAATGCAGTAACGCAAACCGGTCGGAGGCGGCCCGTCGTCAAAGACATGGCCTTGATGACCGCCGCACCTTGAGCAGTGCACTTCCGTGCGTGGAATGAAGAGATGCCGATCCGTTTTGGTGCCGATCGCTGATTCCGAAATCGGCTTCCAAAAGCTCGGCCATCCCGTCCCGCTGTCGAATTTGTGTTCGGATGAAAAAAGCTGAAGGTCGCATCCCGCGCAATGATAAATCCCGGCCTTTTTATTGTCATTGTACTGGTTGGTAAATGGACGCTCCGTCGATTCCTTCCGAAGTACTTGATACTGTTCCGGCGTTAACTGCGCCTTCCATTCCGCATCGGCTTTCGTGATTTGAAACATCTTGTTTCCCTCCTTGGCAAACACAGAAGACAGGCCCATTCGCTGAACCAGAACGCCGGCTCCTACCGCCATGCCGGTTTTTAAAAAGCTTCTTCGGTCCATGATCACCCTCCTGGTCAATTTCGCCGGTATATTGTATCGATTCCCGTGTTTAATAGTCAGGGGACTGGTTCGATCATTACAGTCATTCGCATTTTCAGCCCCTCTGTTTGTTTACGGATGACCGGACGAGTCCGATGTATGCATGCATAAACAGATTCCATGCTGGTGTCCCTTTGCGGCACGCGCGCCATGGACGGATAGTGAGCACTTCGAGGCTCTGTCCGCCGCGGTGTTCTCCGCCCGATTCAGTGTCGAGATTGTTCGGAAGCGCTGGCCTTCCATTCGGGCAGTGTTTGCCGGGTTCGACCTTCGGACCGTCGCCTCTTGGCCGGACAGTGAGGTCGACCGCCTTTTGGCCTATCCCGGCATGATACGCAACCGCAAGAGAATCATGGCGGTTGTACGCAATGCGCGCGATCTTCTCGTCAGAGTAGAGGAATATGGCAGCGTGCGGGGTTACCTCGACTCATTTCGCGGTGACACGGCTGCGCTTATCGAGAGCCTCGACACGTGGGCGCATTACATCGGCGCCCCGTCAATTCGCTGTTACCTGCGCTGCGCGGGATATCTGCGAGATACGGAAGAAGGATAGTGCTCAGCGCGAACATGTCACCCCTGTTCGCTCTCGAACCGTCAGATTCCCAGCCCGGGAGGAAGCGTCCCTTCGCCTTCCCGGAGCGGGTCGACCGGAATGACGAAGACGGCGCAGCGAGCGCCTCGAATGACCTGCTCGGTGGTGGAGCCCAGAAGCGTGTCAAGAAAACCTTGATGGCCTTCCGACGACATCACAATAAGATCAGCGGCAAATTCAGACTGGAACTCGAGGATTTGTTCTACGACGTCCCCGCTGCGCACGGAAGTCTCCCACGTCCACCCTTCGTGCACCGGTGGATTCACCAGCGGCATCTCCGCCTCATTGCCGATGTGGAGCAGCCGGAACGCAGCGTGACGCTCGCCAAGCGCGAAGGTCAGCGCGGCCGCCGCTTCCACGGCGGCTTGAGGATTCGGCGTTCGAGCGATGGGGATGAGAATCCGCCGCAATTGCGCGGCTCCATCTTCTATCCCTACGAATCCGGGGGTACCGGCTGGGATAAAAAGCGTCCTGGATCGGGATTCGCGGGCCACCGGTTCGGCAACCGGTTTTCCGAAGAACCGGTCGAGACCATCATGCTGGTATGTGGTGAGCACGATGAGGTCCGCGGGATTCCCTTTCAGTTCTTGGAGAATGGATGCAGCCGGGTCTTCGCGATACGTCAGGATCTTATTAATATGGAGACCCGACGTTGCCGTCTCCTCTGGGAGCGGCACGCCCCAGCGCGTTAAGGTGGCCCGTACTTTCGGAAAATTTTGCCAGGCGTCATCCGAAGCCTGCGGCTCGACATGCATGATCCTCAGTGCCGAATTGGTCGCCACGGCCAGCTTCAACGCGTGCGCGAACGCCACTTCGCTTTCGGGAGAGAAATCGGTGGGATGGAAAATGTTTGTGACCGCATGAGCCGGAAACCCACTCGTAAGATTCATCGGCGAGGTTCCTCCTGATCAAGTGATTCTTGCGCATTGTACTACAGACAAGGTGGTGAGAATCATAAAAGCGTGTGCCCCAAGGGGGGAAGAGCGTGTTTTGGCAAGCTAGGACGGGTGAAAGGCAAGAAGAGCCTGCCTGAGCAGGCTTGATGCGATAGGTGCTGGCGGACGGCTACTAATGAGGGGTGGCGGGGGACGCGAATCGTGAAATGGGTGCCGAAGTATTCATCTTGGATGTTTTCTTTTGCCGAATCTTACCTGGCGCTGCGAGGGTCACTTCCAAGGTCACCGGGTCGGGAAGCGTTTCAGGGTGGGCAGGGGAAAGGACCGCCGTCAATTCTTCCCGTGTCGCCTTCAGGAGGATGCCGTGATTCTTTACGGCAAGCAGGCTCCAAGGAATTCTGACAGCCCGATTGGCGTCTGAGAGAATGAGATCGGCATAGGCGATTTGTCTTGTTTTTGAATCAATGATTAATTTCTTCACGTAGCCGAGTTTCTTGCCACTGAGATTTTTGACGGTCCATGTATCATGATTCATCGTTCCCTCGCTGGCGGCTATCCGGATTGTGTGGGACTTCTCTTCATGGATGAAGTATGCTGGATGGACTGACACTACTCATGGACGGTCACCGGGGCAATCGTGCAGAAGTTGTAGATCATTTGTCCGTATCACTCTCGCATTGACAATGGCTGGCTCGTCCATTCTCCTACTGATACCGCCTTTGACCCAACTCAATACGCCCTATCCCTCCACGGCGTACCTGACCGGATTTCTTCGGTCTCATGGTTATGCCGTGTACCAAGCCGACGTCGGGATCGAAATGGTCTTCGGTTTGTTCTCCCGCGACGGATTAAGACAGGTCTTTGACCGCATGAAACGTCTCGATAATCTTCCAGGCGAAGCCCGGCAGATGCTGGCCTTAGAACATTCCTATGTTGAAACGATTGAGGCAGTCGTCGCGTTTCTGCAAGGCTCGGATCAGTCGTTGGCGCCCCGGATATGCCAGGGTAGGTTTCTGCCGCAAGGTCCGCGCTTCGCCGAGATGCAGGGGAAGCAAACGACATACACCACGGATCACGCTCGCTATCTGGCCACGCGGTATCTCGAGGATCTCGCCGACCTTATCCATGAAACGGTGGCTCCGCAATTTGCGCTCAGTCGCTATGCCGAACACGTCGGTGCGTCGGCGAGCAGCTTCGATCCAGTGGAGGATGCGCTGAGCCGACCGGCGAGCCTGACCGACGAATTGATGCTGAAAGCCATGTGGCGGCACATGGCCGAGATCGATCCGGCGGTGGTCGGCGTCACGGTTCCGTTTCCCGGCAATCTGTATGGGGCGCTGCGCATCGCACAAGCGCTGAAGCGCGATCGGCCTTCGGTGAAACTGATCCTTGGTGGCGGCTACGCCAACACGGAATTGCGGCGGCTCAGCGACCCGCGCCTGTTCGACTATGTCGATTATGTCACGCTCGACGACGGCGAGCGGCCGTTGCTCTGTCTTCTCGAGTACTTCGCGGGAAAGCGGGACCCTGCTCATTTGCGACGAACGTTTTTCCGGTCCCAGGGACGGGTCGTCTTTCGAGATGGATGCACGGAGCCAGATTTCGGCATGGCAGAGTCCGGAACCCCGACGTACGATGGCCTTCCGCTTCGGCGGTATTTCTCCATTCTTGACAGCGTCAATCCGATGCACCGACTCTGGTCGGACGGGCATTGGAACAAACTGACCATCGCTCATGGCTGCTATTGGAAACAATGCACCTTTTGCGATGTCGGGTTGGATTACATCGGCCGCTACGAGGCCGCGCCGAGCGAGATCCTGGTGGATCGCATCGAGGCGCTGATTCATGAGACCGGGTGGCGCGGGTTTCACTTTGTCGATGAGGCGGCGCCGCCTGCGGGATTGAAGGCGCTGGCGCTGACGGTGTTGGAACGAGGTGTGACAATATCATGGTGGGGGAATATTCGTTTTGAGCCCGCCTTTACACCGGACCTGTGCCGACTCCTGGCCGCATCGGGCTGTATTGCGATCAGCGCCGGCTTGGAGGCGGCATCCGACACGCAGTTGGCCGCGATGAAAAAGGGCATTACCGTGAATCAGACCGCCCGTGTGGCGCGCGCGTTTCGTCACGCCGGCATCCTGGTGCATGCGTATTTAATGTATGGTCTGCCCGGCGAAACGATTGCGGAGACGATCGACAGCTTGGAACGAGTCCGGCAATTGTTCGCAAACGATCTTATCCAATCCGCTTTCTGGCATCGATTTATTGCGACGGCCCACAGCCCGATCGGACTTTCCCCAGAGGCGTACGGGATTCGCATCATGGGGCCGGCGTTCGGCGGCTTTGCTGAAAACGACCTCATACACGAAGATCCGGTAGGAGAATCCCCGGACTGGCTTGGAATGGGGCTCAGAAGAGCGCTCTTCGGTTACATGGAAGGAAAAGGATTGACCGTCGATGTCAGAACGTGGTTCAACCATCCGGTGCCGCGTCCAAGGGTACGGCGTAATTGGGTTACACGGGCTCTCGATAACGCCCCTAAGAATGATGATCCAACGGCCGAACGCAGGTTTGTGTGGATCGGAGGCTCGCCGGTGCCAGAGCCGGCCGGC
>DATFCE010000466.1:0-14479 GCA_035253365.1 Nitrospiraceae bacterium | reverse complement strand
GCTTGCCGAAAATACTCGTCGGCGAGCGTCCAGGCCGCCTGCTCGTCCTTCGTTCCCCCCTTCGTGGCGGCATGAAGCGCGGTCGCGGCAATGGTTAGAAGATCCGAAACGATCGCTTCGAGCCGGTTTTGCCGGCCCTGATCGTCCCGCAAAGCCTCGCGATGCCGCGCCATGCTGTACAGGATGGCGCGGGCGAAACGCCGGCTGGCCCGTTCGACGTAGCGCAGCTTCTTGCGCACGCCGGGGAAAGCCAACTCGGGACGCTGGGGCAGCGATGAGGGTTTCCATTGTGCGAGATACCACGGGACATAGTAGCGCAGTAACTTCACCCATTCGCGGCGGCGTCCGGTAACGGTCCCGCCTACGTACGCGCGAGCCCGTTCCACATGCGGGTTCAGCCCCTCGCGCGCGACAAAGGGACGCAAAATATCCGTCGCTCCTTCGCCGATCCGGTACATTTCCGAGTCTCGAACAAGTTGCTCGATGCCAAACGCCGGTTCGCCGCGAACGCACTTGGAATCTGCCGTCTCGTAACCCATCCCACCGAAGAGGATCTGCGCATCTCTCAGGAACTGGATCGTGTGTTCCGAAGTAAAAATCTTGGCGACCGCCGCCTCGATGCGAATGTCGTACGTCTTCTGATCCGCCAGATGCCAGACGAGCGTGGACAGGGCTTCCATGGCATACAGATCCGTCGCCATGCGGCCGATCCGCATCATCTGTGTGCGGCGCTCAGCCAGCGGCTTTCTGAACGTGATGCGGCTCAGAGCCCGATCCAGAGTCGGTTGCCACGCTTGCTTCGCCATCCCAAGACAGATCGCCGGAATGCTGATGGCCCGGCCGACGTTCAGAATCGTCAACGCGTACTTGAGACCTTTGCCGATCTCGCCGATGACGTTCTCCACCGGTATCCGGACGTCCCGAAACGTCATCCAGGCGTTCTCGATTCCGCGACAACCTTCGAATTGGCAGCGCTGTCGAATGGTGACCCCGGGGAGCGTCATGTCGAGGATGAATGCGCTATGCACCTTGTCATCCGGCGTGTTGCCCGACGGTGTTGGGATCCATACGGAGGTCCCATCGCGGAGGACCTTTTTTGCGGGTACGCGGGCGATCAGGGTGATGTAGCGCGCGATCGAGCCGTTGGTGCACCAGAGTTTCTCGCCGTTCACGATGAAATAGCGCCCCGACGGATCGAGGACGGCCTCCGTCTGCACATTGGCGGCATCGGAGCCGGTGGCCGGTTCGGTCAACGCGAAAGCTGAGATGTCCTGTCGGGCGACCCGCGGGAGATAGGTTCGCTTTTGATCCTCGTTGCCAAAGAGCAGGATCGGCATGGCGATCCCGATCGATTGGGGCACGGCGACGGTCAAAGAGAGAATGTTGCTCCAACTGGCGATCAAGGTGAGGACGCGACCGTAATTCGTATAGGAGAACCCCAGGCCGCCGTACTCCTTCGGAATTTTCATGCCGAACGCGCCGAGATCGAACAAGCCCTTGAGGACTGACTCCGGAATTCTGGCGGTCCGCTCGATTTCAGCGGGGTCCACCTGACTTTTCAAAAAGGTTTCGATGGTCCGGCAGTATGCGTTTCCGATCGCGATCTCTTCAGCGGGCTCCTGCGGAGGGAGAAGCAAATTAAAATCCGGCCGTCCAAGAAATATCCCGGCCATGAAGCTTTGCCCGGTCAGCCGTTCGCGCGCTTCCTCGATTCGCTCCAGGCCTGAAAACATGTCCGGCATACGTCACCTCATGCGATCGAATCAGTTCCCAGCCGCCGGAATCACGAGCCGCGCCCTCTTATATCGTAGCAGGCTCGAGGGAAGTTTCGTCACGAGCCTCATGGGTTGGACCGGGCACAGCGAAAGCCGATTGTCGGAGAACGCTGGTCCGGCGAAGCGCCGTTGCGGGACGCGGCGCGCAAGAGATTCGGCCGGCTTTTCCAGGAGCCGCCGCGCACCGCCTTGTAGCGACCGGTCGTCGGTCCCGGCGGATTCCGCTCCGGCATGACGGCATAGTAGTCGAATCCGAACCAATCCTGCACCCATTCCGCGACATTGCCGGCCATGTGCCTGAGTCCATACGGGCTTTGGCCTTCTTCTCCGCTGTTGACCGCCGCGACCAGGGGAATTTCATGGACGTGATACTGCCCGAAGACCGCGAGCCCCGGCTGCGGCGTGGCATGGCCCCATGGAAACAGGCCGCCCTCGCTGCCCCGCGCGGCCTTTTCCCACTCGGCCTCCGTCGGGAGGCGTTTCCCCTGTGCCCGGCAAAAGTCCGCGGCTTCCGCCCAGGTGACATAGAGAGCCGGCCAGGGAGCCATCACATAATCAGGAAGGTAATGCACTGTGATGAGATGCCGGATCAACCGATGGAGCTCATCGGGCGGACGGGCATGCTTGCGATCCAAATACGCGAGATACTCGCCCAAGCTCACTTCATCGCGATCGATCGTATAGGCATCGAGCCAGACGCGCCGTTGCGGAAGCTCGGTATTATCAAATTGCGTGTCCATGCCGTAGGGATCATCGTCCTTGCGAGTCGTTCCCATCAGAAACCACCCGGCGGGGATACCAACTGTAGGCGAGGGATGAGCGAGCAACGCAATGGCGACCAAATGCCGGTCGAGATCACTGAAGGAGAAGGGCTCCGCCAGAACAAGGCCGTTGTCGGTCGGCCCCAAGATAAGCATCAGCAGGACGAGTCCGAGAGGCATCGGAGACTGGGAGCTAACCAAAACGGTGAAGCTGCTCACAATTCTCTATACCGGAACTACAGGCTGGAAACAACCGTATGATCTGAAGGCTATTTTCGTGGCTTGGCCTTGGCTTTCCAGGCTTGCGCAAGGCGCTGGGCTTTTGACGCGTGTGCCGCGGGAAGATCCTGCCGGATGGCTGCTTGAAGTTCGACGGCGTCTTCATTGTGCTGCTCGGCCGAGAGGGTCGCCCACAGATAGGCTTCGAGCGGGTCACGCGAGACTCCCAGCCCAAACCAATAGGCCATGGCCAGATTCAGTTGTCCGTCGGCATCGCCTTGGTCTGCGGCGGCGCGGAACCAGCGAACGGCTTGCAAGCTGTCTTGCGAGACCCCCTGACCCCGCAGGTACATGAGACCCAAGCTGACTTGTCCTCCCGCGTGGCCTTGCTTGGCCGCCAGGCTGAACCAATGGTGCGCTTCAGCCGGATCTTTGGGGATCTCCTCGCCCATACGATAGATATATCCCACCAGATATTGAGAGTCGGGGAGACCGAACTCGGCGGCCTGATGCAGAAACCCGAGTGCCGTACCCATATCCTTGCGGACCTCATGACCTTGCAGATATTTCAGCCCCAAATTGTGTGCGGCGGTCGGATGGCCCTGAGCGGCGGCCAAGCGATACCAGGAAATCGCCACCGTCTTGTTTAGCGGCACGCCTTGGCCGGAGGAGTACATGAGGCCGAGGCTGTACTGAGCGTGCGAATGGCCTTGAGCCGCGGCCCGGTGAAACCATCGAGCGGCTTCAGGATAATCACGCGTCACTCCCTGACCGCGGTGATACATGACCCCCAATAAGACCTGAGCGGTCGTGTGTTCTTGCTCCCCCGCACGCCGGAACCATCGCGCCGCTTCGGCATCATCGTGAGGCACTCCCAAACCCGCGAGGGCGAGACTTCCCAGATAATACTGCCCCAAGGCCAAGCCCCGCGTAGCCGCTTGACGATAGAACCGGGCCGCTGCGACATAATTTCCGGCGTCTTCATACGCCCGCCCCATCAGCGCGTCGGCGAGCGCATGTGCGATGTCGGCCCTGTTTGGACTCATTGACGCGGAGCCTCCATGACCAGCCGAGGCGTGGCGTGTCGAGCCTGCATGTGCCGGTGTCAAGAAGAGAAGACACATTGCCATGACTGCTGTGAGAGTTTGCATCCTATCCTCCTATCGAATCGTGCGAATCCAGCGCGATCATCCGTGAGGAGAGGGAGAAGGCACAATTAGACTTTGGTCATAGGCCATTGGTCCGGTCGGGCCGTATCCGAGGTGATTTCATCCGCGTATCGAATCGAATACGGGGTGGTATCTGCTTCGATACAGGATCATTGACCACGTGTTGGTCGCTATGCGGCCATCCAATTGGAACTTATTGAAACTGGAGGTAATCAACCGGCGGGTGATTTCAAAGCCGAATCGTGAGCCTGGTATGGCCTATGCACATGCATCGGTGGATTGTTCTGTCAGGAAACCCCGATCGAGGTTCACCATGCCCGAGCCCATGTCTTCACGTCCTTCCTACGATCCTCAAGCTCTTCTGAATGCTCAACCCGTCATCGTCGCCGTCATCGATCCGGCGACTTATACGGTGCAATTTCAGAATGAGACGGGACTCCGAAAATTCGGCGACATCTCCGGACAAAGCTGTTACGAGAAAATTGCCGGATGCCCCTCGCCATGCGCTTTTTGCAAGATGCCCGAGGCGGTTCAAACCGGGCGAATTACCGCCAATGAAGTGGCGTTGTCACAAAACCAATATCTCCTTGTCCAATGGTCGAGAGCCATGACGGCTGATGGTCGCGTGCACGTGATCGAGACGATCACGGATATTACCGAGCGTAAACGCACGGAAGCGGCATTGCACCAAGCCGAGAAAATGGAGGCGCTGAGCCGGCTCGCCGGCGGCATGGCGCATGATTTTAATAATCTCTTGACCGTCATCAACGGCTACAGCGAGCAGGTTTTGCATTTGCTCGATGATAGTGATCCGCACCAGGCCCGTTTGAAACGAATTCAGAGCGCAACGGAGCGCGCGGCGGCCTTAACCCGTAACCTCGTGGCTTTCAGCCACCATCAAATACTGCAGCCGACAATTCAAGATATGAATACCGTCATCACCGACCTCACGCCCACCTTGCGGCGGCTTCTGGGGGGACAGATCGAACTGTCGGTGGATCTGCATGCCGAGGCAGGCCAAGTGCTGACGGACCGGCAAGAGCTCGAACGGGTTATCGTGAACTTGGCTGTCCATGCACGCGATGCGATGGCGCAGGGCGGCAAACTAAAAATTACGACGGCGATGGCGTCCGTCGATGAGGCGTTGGCAAACCAGCACAATGCCCGGCCGGGACGGTATGTGCAGGTGGCCGTGCATGATACGGGATCCGGCATAGCGCCGGAGATGCGCGCGCATATCTTCGAGCCGTTCTTCACCAGTAAAGAGAGCGGAGGAAATGGGTTAGGGTTGGCGACAGTCTACGGCATAGTTCGGCAAACGGGCGGCTTTATCGTCCTCGACAGCGAGCGGGGGGGAGGGTCCGTGTTCACGGTGCATCTGCCCCGATGCGAACAGATTTCTCCTGCCCAAACGGTGGCTCACCCCGGCCGGACTCCGAAGAGCAACGAAACCATATTACTGGTGGAAGACGACGAAGACGTTCGTATCGTAGTAGGCGATATGTTACGGGCGCAAGGGTACACGGTGCGAGAAGCCTCGGATGGGGCTGATGCGCTCCAATTGCTTCTCACCATTCCGGATCCGCTTCATTTGATTCTGACCGATGTCATGATGCCGCGCATGACGGGCCCTCAATTCGTAAAGCAAATCGAGTCGATTTTGCCGACCGCCAAGGTGCTGTATATGTCCGGCTATACGGGCGATATTCTTGAAGCCGTGAGTGATCAGCCATTGGCTTTCATTCAGAAACCGTTCACCGCGCAGTTGCTGGCCAAAAAGGTACGAGAAACGCTCGCCGGATAGCCCAACGGTACCGCGTGCCTGTGCCATCGTCGGGAAGTGACGATCTGCTTTATTTGTCCGATCCTAACCTCGGCTCGGCAGGATGATCCGCCTTTGAACCAGCCCGCTCTCCTGATCCGGCTCTGCTTTCGAAATCGGATGGTGGCAATGCAAATGATCCGGGCCCGGGGGCTTGCCCCACGCCTGGTGTGGGAGCGGGTGCGGGGGCAACTCCGGGCACAGCCATTGGGCCATTTGGAGTCATGCCTGTGCTCGGCGCCCCCGGCACGGGGTCACTGCTGGGTCCGAGCGGGGTGCCCGGCGTGCGCCCAAAGTTGGGTGGGCCGGCCTGTTGCGCAAGGCCAGGGACGGCGCAGACGGCCACCAGGCAGAGGGCACAAAAGATCGATCCAGAATGGTGATAGTATTTCATACGACCTCCTTCTGTCCTTCGATGAGAGGTTACATTCCCGCTAGGATAACCAAAATTTCACCCAAAAAGAGTTTGGCCAGTTCGCGATGGCCTGCATCGTTCGGGTGAAATCCATCCATGTCGAAGATCAAGTCCTCCCGGATGGGCTGTGCAAAGAGATCAACCACCGGCGCCCGGACGGCGCTCGCTTCCTGTTCAATGGCGCGGTTGAACGCGCGAACGCGTTCAAGGGTCACGAACGCGTCAGGATTTCTGCGGAAGCGCGGTAGCCGGGTAAGATCCGGGAGATTGGCTACGATGATCACCTCCGAAATCTGATCACGAACGGTCTGTAAGAGAAAGCGCAGATCTTCCTGGAACGTCTTCGGGTCATCTCCGTGCACGAGGTCATTTCCTCCTGTCCAGACGGTGACGAAATTTGCTTTGATCCTCGTCTGCGCTGCCAGCCGAACCTGCTCTTTGATCAGGTCGATACGAGCGCCGGGGACGCCCAGATTCAGGAGGGCGACACCGGCCCGCCTGCGATCCAGTTCAGATTTAATGAGGAACACATAACCTTCGGTCGTCGGTAATGCGCCGACGCCGGCCGCATCGCTCGCGCCGAGCGCCAGATAGATAAACTCAATTTTCTTGTCTCGCGGCCCTTTGACGCACGCCAGCGTGCTGAGACAAACGGCAATCATAATGATGATGGTCGTCACACGACGCATGGCTAGATAGCTCGCAACGCCATATGGTCACGAAGTTGTCATGTCGCGTCAACGTCCGGTCCCGAGACCAGGATTCGATCCCGGCGCTAATCCTATGCCGCTGGAGTTGGGCGTGGTCGTGGAGCTTGGGGCAGTCGGCCCAAACCCAGGAGTCAGGGGCTCGAGACGCGGTCCCGAAAGACCGGGCTCTGAAAAGTTCGGCCGGGTTCCCGGCGTGCCGGGCGTAGGTAAGGAACCGGACATGCCGGCACCTCGCCCCGATTCAGCCCGTGCTCCCATGTCCGATTCCATTCGCGATCTGGAACCCATTCCTTCAGTTCCTGGTCCCACGGCTGATGGGGGAACGCCAAACGATTCACCGGGCTGGGATCCACGTCCCGCTCCCGGAATCGGCCCTGCGCCGGGTACATATCCGGGCCGACCGGGGATCACGCTCTGATTCGGCATGCCGGGTGCCCCGGAAATACCGGGATTTACCGCCGAGCCCGGCGGTCCACCAGGAGCAGCGCCGACACCCGGCGCCGCGCCCGCACCGGGCGACGCACCTGATTGCGCCGAGCACGGCCACGGGGAAAGCGCTGTTGCAATCATGATGAACTCCAGAATGAGAATGATGCGTTTGTGATGTGGCATGGGTGACCTCCGCATTCGTAGGATGGATGTAGCCTAACAGATGAACAAGGGAAACAGTATAGTCCCGATCGTAGCGACGTGTACCTGATGATCCGACACCAGACGATCACTGCGCCTTGACTCTCAGGCCGGGAGGACGTATCTTGGCGATGGGGAGGAGTTGAACGCCCCGAGGGAATATTGACGACATGGGGATCGAGCGCTGAGGATGGTGTGCAAGCCCAGCTGGACTGGGAAGCCTGAAGTCCTCACCAAGATCTCCGCCGTGACTAACGCTCTCGTAGAGAGCGTTCTCCTCCCCATTTTATATCCAGTTATATTCAGCGAACTATCGGACGACCTTTCTTCCCAGAACATCCCACCTGCAGGCCACCCTAGTTTCCCAATGGAAAGAGAAGGCGCGTGACGATAGAAGAAGCGCGACAACGAATCGAATCGGCGATCGATCACTTTGGTTCCCAGGCCGGGATGGCGATTGATCTGGTCATCAAAGAAGTACGGGGCGATCAAGGCAAGGAAGCCGCGAACGAGTTAATCGAGGAATTCGATCTGGAGTTGTATTACAACATCGCGCCGATTGAGGAGATGGGATCTGGGGATTGACCTATCCCGTAAATCTTCCATGTCATCCATACCAACAATTTAACCACTAAATTTAGAACCGTACGCCCTACCTCGCTCTAAACGAACATCAGTCCCCTTACGCCTGAAGCGGATCAACGACTTCTAGGAAGGCAACGCGGTGAAAATCTGTATCGCGAGTGTAGATGCGCCGGATTCCATGCTTGTGCATAAGCACCGCGGTATGTGTGTCGTGCGGTCTATTTCCAGATAAGTGCGGGATGCGGCGAAAGATCTGTTCAGCGACGGCTGCATGGCGATCGGTCTCCACAAGAACGCCTAGACCAGAGACGCGAATAGGGTCGTATACCACGCGGATTGCCGACCTCGCCATTCATCCCGCGCGTGGCGGCATTGGCATGTGCCGGCGAATCCTTGTCAGCTGCATTCGTGTCGACGACGAACACTTAGCGACCTTCCATCGCCTGGTACAGGGCATCCCTATCCGCGATTTCCATCGAGTCGATTTGCCACGTCTCCACGTTACCATCTTTGTCTGCAAATCGATTGTCTTGGGAGGCGAAGGAAAGCCTTCCGATATGCTGCGTTTCAAAGCAGCAGGCACTGAGGATTCCCATAGTTGTAACGTTTCGTATCGAATTAGATACTGATGCTTATCAAATTGGATACCTGCGCTTTAAAAAGGCCGCACGCGCTGTACGTAAGCGTGACAAAACCCTGTAATCCTAACAGTAGAAATACATTCGCACGTTGCGCGCAACAGTACGCCTGCCGGTGCTGGCGCAAGATTGGCTTCTCCTTTGCTTTGATCGCGGTATGGAGGTTGATGCGTCCCCACCCCAGACGACCCGGGCATCCCGACTCCTCATTGTTGGGATTGTCCTTATCGGCGCGGTTGGCTTTAGTGCCGACGTATGGATGCCGCTCGGAGTTCCGGTATGGGTGCTCTATCTGTCTCCGATCCTTCTCACCTTTTGGCTTCCTCAATTGGCGGGTCCTCCGGTTGCTGCGACGGTTTGCAGCATACTGATTCTCGTCGCTTTTTTTCTGTCCCCATCAGGGATGCCGCCGGGCCTGGCCTTGCTCAATCGATTCTTCGGCATCGTGGGGCTGGGCATCACCGCGGTGCTCGTCGTACAGATCAAAAAAGCCAATAACGCTATGCAGGCCGAACTACTTGGACGAACCCGAATGGAGGCGTCGCTACGTCGCAGCGAAGGCAACTTCCGTACGGTGCTCGATGCGGCCATCGACGCGGTGGTCGGCTCGGATGCCGAAGGACGGATTAATTATTGGAATCAAAGCGCCGAGAATTTATTCTTATGGCGCAGCGAGGAAGTCATCGGCCGGCGACTGACCGAGACAATCATTCCACCCGCCTATCGGGAGGCGCACGACCGGGGCTTGCAACGAGTGAGGGAGACCGGTCACGGTGCGATCCTGAATCGGCGGGTGGAGTTCACGGCGTTGGCACGCGGTGGCCGTGAATTGCCTGTCGAGCTCATGGTGGTCCCGGTCAAAGACGACCACTGCACTCAGTTCTATGCTTTCATCGAAGACATCAGGGAACGCAAGCGAAAAGAAGGGGCTCTGCGGGCCAGTGAAGAGCGGTTCCGCGCGATCGCGGAAGCGTGTCCAATAGCGATGGTGATCTGCCGGGAATCTGATGGTCTGATTCAATACGCGAATGAGCAATTCGCTCAATTGGTGGGGCATCCACAGGTCGAGTTGGCGGCATGCCACATGACGGCTTTTTACGATTGCCGTCACGGTGAAGAAATCGCCTCATTGATCGACCGCCATGGGTTTCTCAAAAACCACGAGATCGAGATGAAGACGGCGCAGGGGCAGCTTTTGTGGGCGCTGATCTCGGTTCACCGGATCACGTTCGACGGCGCGCCGGCGCTCTTCGCGGCCTTGCACGATCTCACCAAGCAGAAATGCGCGGAGGAGCAGCTAAAGGAATTGACCGCCTCCCTTGAGCGGCGCGTGGACGAGCGTACCCATGCGTTGCAGACGGCCAATGAGAAGTTACAGGAGCACGATCGTCTGAAATCCGCTTTTGTCTCGATCGTGTCCCATGAGCTGCGCACGCCCATGACGGCGATCAAAGGGTATGTGGAAAACATGCTGGAGGGTATGCCGGGACCGTTGACCGAGAAGCAGGCCTATTATTTAACGCGGGTGCTCCACAACGTCGAGCGTCTGACACGGATGCTCAATGACCTGTTGGATCTGTCGCGAATCGAAGCGGGCCGTGTCGAACTGAATGTCGGCTCGGTCTCGCTTCAAGAACTCATTGCAGAGGTGGTTGAAGGGTTTCAACCGATCGCCCGGCGAAAGTTGATCACGCTTCACGCATACGCGGACAAAACCTTGCCCATCATCCGCGCGGACCGGGATAAGCTCCACCAGGTCTTCACCAATCTTCTTCAAAATGCGATTAAATTCACGAGGAACGGAGGAGAGGTCGAATTGAACGCGCGCCTGCGAGACGAGGCGGTGTTGGTGTGCATCGGCGATAATGGCATCGGAATCCATCCCGATGAGCTGGAGAAAATCTTTGACTCGTTCTATAGGGGCCGAGGCGTCAGCGAGGATGCCCGCGGGGCGGGCCTCGGTCTGGCGATTACCAAGCGATTCGTGGAAATGCACGGGGGGCGTATCTGGGTGGAATCGAGCTTGAGCGAAGGCAGCCGCTTTTACCTCACACTACCGATCCGGTCCTGAGAGTAGGCCGTTCACTGCACCGATTTAGGAGCTGATTGAAGGCTCTCTCTCACCCATCACGGTCTTGCGCTAGAACGGAAGCGAACGGAGCTGAATAGTCCCTCCATCGCGGTTGTTTCCGGCAGATGCTCTCTAACTTCCGAGGGTTGGCATTAAGCAGTGCCCATCAGACGCGGTCTTTACCGACCAAGTCGTCGACTCGCCTCGCTCTCCTTTAGGCAGATGTAACGATTGGAGAGGATGCAAGACTATTATGGCAATGGTAGGCGGCAGCCGATCGCACCAGGATGGTTGATGAGGATTGACAGCCTCGGGTAAGGTCTCCATGATGCACACCACGGGAAGAAGCGGCGTCTCGGCGCCGCTGGGGCGGGCGGTGAGAAGGAAGAATCGGCGTCCATGGGAAAAGAGCCTGCTCCAGGCTCGGGGTGAGACGGGTGAAATATCCGCTGGGGCGGGCGGGTGAAAAAATATGACTATGCCGACATCGATTGACATAGCATCAGCCTCGCCGCGCTCATCGACGGGCCCTAAGATCGTTATCGTCGCGCTCATCGTCACGGCGATCGGCGCGTTTTTTTACTTTGACTTGGGGCGGTATCTGTCACTCGATGCGTTGAAGGCGAACCGGGACAGTCTTCTGGTCTTTACGGAGCAGCACTATGCCTCCGCGGTGGCGCTCTATATCGTCTTCTATATCGTGATGGTGGCCGTCTCGCTCCCCGGCGGGGTCATCATGACCTTGGCCGGAGGGTTTCTTTTCGGCAGCGTGATCGGCACGCTGTATGTGAATGTGGGCGCCACAATCGGCGCGACCCTGGCCTTTTTGGCGTCGCGCTATCTCTTGCGGGATTGGGTGGAGAGAAAGTTCGGCCAAAAACTAGGGACGATTCAAGAAGGCTTTTCAAAAAACGCGTTCAGTTATCTGTTGACCATTCGGCTCATCCCGATCTTTCCCTTTTTCCTCGTGAATTTACTCTCAGGGCTGACCCGCATCACAACGCTGACCTATGTGGTGGCGACCTCCCTCGGCATTCTCCCTGGAAGCTTTATCTATGCCAATGCAGGACGCCAGCTTGGGAGGATCAACTCGCTCAAAGAAATCGCGTCGCCTAATGTCTTGCTGGCTTTTACGCTGTTGGGCCTGCTGACTTTGGCCTCCGTTCTCTATCAGAAGTGGACAAATCGAAGGAAATAAGGCCGTCATGTTGATCGATGCCGTGACCGTTCTTCCGGATGATGAATACAATCGCGTGCTGGTCAACAATGTCCATCCGCAGACGTGGGTCAACCCGGAGCCGAGCGGACACTACAATATTGTTGTGATCGGGGCAGGGACAGCCGGTCTAGTTACGGCGGCGGTGGCATCGGCTTTGGGTGCCAAGGTTGCGCTGATCGAAAAGCATCTCATGGGTGGAGATTGCTTGAATGTGGGATGTGTGCCGTCGAAAGGCGTGATCCGAGCGTCGCGGGCTTGGGCGGAGGTGCGCCACGCCGATGAATTCGGCCTGCACATTCCCTCCGGCGTGAAGTACGACTTCGCCGCGGTGATGACGCGCATGCGGAAACTGCGCGCCCGCATTAGTCATACGGACTCGGCGCATCGGTATAAAAAGCTGGGTGTGGACGTCTTTATCGGAGAAGGGCGCTTCACCGGTCCCGATTCGGTTGAGGTGGGCGGCAAGCGGCTGGCGTTCAAAAAGGCGGCCGTCTGCACCGGCGCGCGTGCAGATGCTCCTGCCATCTCCGGGCTACAGGAGGCTGGATACCTGACCAATGAGACCATTTTTACCTTAACCGAGCTACCACCGCGGCTGGCGGTCATCGGGGCGGGACCCATCGGGTGCGAGATGGCGCAAGCGTTCGCTCGATTCGGCAGTCGCGTCTGCCTCTTTGAGCGAATGAGCCATATCCTGCCGCGCGAGGATGCCGATGCGGCGGAAGTCGTACAGGCGCAAATGAAAAAAGACGGCCTCTGTCTTGTCTTCGATTCCGAAGTGACGCGAGTCGAACGCCGTGGTCACGAAAAGATCGTCCATTATGCCATCAACGGCAACATGCAAGAGTTGGCCGTCGACGAGATCCTCATCGGTGTCGGCCGCGCGCCGAATGTCGAAGGACTGGGGCTGGAGAAGGTCGGCGTGGAGTATGGCACCAAGAATGGGATCCAAGTGAATGCCCGTTTGCAGACGACGAACCCGCGAATCTACGCGGCCGGCGATATTTGCTTTCCATTCAAGTTCACGCACACCGCCGACGCGATGGCGCAGATCGTGATCCAAAATGCGCTTTTCCCGCATCCGTTCGGATTGGGCTATGCGAGCACGGAGTCGTTAATCATCCCATGGTGCACGTATACGGAGCCCGAAATCGCGCATGTGGGCCTGTACGAAGCGGACGCCAAGGCCAAGGGTCTCGAGGTCGAGACGTTCACGTACAAGCTTGATGAGGTGGATCGGGCGATTTTGGACGGCGAAGACGACGGATTCGCAAGGGTCCATGTCAAAAAAGGGACCGATAAGATTCTGGGTGCCACCATCGTGGCAGCGCATGCCGGTGACATGATCAACGAATTCTCGGTGCTGATGAAAGCCGGGCTCGGCTTGAGCACGATTACAAATACAATCCATCCGTATCCCACGCAAGCCGAAGTCGTAAAGAAAGTCGCCAATGCGTGGCGCAAAACGACGCTTACGCAAAGCAGGAAAGCCCTGCTCGCAAAATGGTTTGCATGGACTAGATAAATCCGCCTGTCATGAAATAACAACCGATACTCGAACCGTGAAGCTGATCCGGATCGTCATAGTGGCGAACTGCATCACCACGCCCGTCATGATTCATGGGCAAAGTCCAATTTTGGAGGTGGGACAGTTCTCTTTCTCTTCAGAGAACGGCGAGTTGCCGGAGGGCTGGAAGCCGCTTACGTTCAAAAAAATCGAGCGCCATACGGAATATCGACTGGTGAAAGACCAGGATAAGGTCGTCATCAGAGCCATCAGCGAGGCATCCTCATCGGGTTTGACACGCGAGATCACCATTGATCCCAAGGCATACCCGATCGTCCGGTGGAGATGGAAGGTCGGCAATCTTATCAAGACGAGCGACGTGACCACGAAGAAGGGCGACGATTACGCTGCGCGCCTCTATATCACTTTCGCCTATGATTCAACAAAAGTCGGCATGATGGAAAAAGCCAAGTTTGAGGCGGCTCGAATACTCTACGGCCGGTATCCACCATCGGGGGCGATTAATTACATCTGGGCCAGCAGGGAGCCGAAGGGATTGGTCGTGCCCAATCCCTATACCGATCGCGCCATGATGATCGTCGTGGAAAGCGGCTCGGATGGCCTCAACACCTGGATCACGGAAGAGCGGAATGTCTACACGGATTATAAACAGGCGTTTAAGGAAGAACCGCCTCGGATCTCCGGGGTCGCGATCATGACCGATACCGACAACACCGGTGAAACGGCTACGGCCTATTACGGTGACATCACCTTCCAGAGGGAGAGATCTCCATGACACGCCGCACGCTCAGGGTACTTGTTCTCGGCCTGTTATTTGTCGCATCCCATGATGCGGGTGCAACCATCGGGATGGTCGCGCCGGATGGCACGAGATTACGTGACGTAAAGCTTATTTTGTGTCTTGTGGAGCGTCGAAGGAGGCTTTCTCTCAGTGGTG
>DATFCE010000465.1:0-8154 GCA_035253365.1 Nitrospiraceae bacterium | reverse complement strand
CGGTTCGCGACCTTACACCGGCCGGTGCGCATATCCGCACGGCAGAGCTCCACGCCCTCCCCGTCGATTTGGAGCTCCTCGTCACAAGCGACCACGTAATTTATCCGGCGAAGGTCCAATGGCAAAAGGGTACTGAGGCGGGATTGTCATTTACGGGACCGCCTCAAAGGGCACCGCCCCGGAAATGGTAGATCTTAGCCCTTAGGAGTACGCCCTATGCCTCTCTGGCGGCTCAAGCCGGAGCTTGGCTCAGGCTTGACCTTACGTACGCAACCCCTCCTCTTCAGACCGTCGAGCCCCGGCTAGCGATCGCCGGGTTTTTGCGGTGCTCGTTCCGAGACGACGCGTGAGGCAGATAAGCATCGGCGCTGGGTTCCAAGAAATTGACTCTCGGGAATACCTCGAAAGCGTAGCTGGCACGACTCTCGGCTTTGTGAATTGATAGCCGCAAGAAAGTTTAGCGGAGCCGACCCATGGGCAGAGCCTGGACGAGAGAGGACGCAGCAAGGCGCCTACTGTACTTCTTTATCGGTAAGCAGCCTGGGGACTTGTTGCATGTAAGCGACGTCTCGCTGGTTCTGGGCAGGAGTGGGGGCGGCTTCGACGACATTCTTGCTGCCGTCAGCTACGCCCATGAGCAAAAGTGGATCCGCTTCGATGGCGAGCGCATCGAGCTGTTGGCGACCGGATTCGCCCAGCCTCTTTGATCCCCAAGGCGTCACGACGCCTAGACTCCCGCACATTTACTTTGACCTGATTGGGCGCCGCTCGACAAAGAGGCGGTCGCGATCCGCAATCAGGGCTTCGGTGTCAATTTCACGTGCTTCGATGGGCAAGAAGCGCCGGCCGCCGGTTTCATCATGAAGATACGCCTGCTTATTCGGCCTAACTCCGCGCCGACATTTCCGCAGTCTCGATTAGCCATTTGCGAGGAAGATGCCGGGCGACTCCCTTATCAGCAGTGACCTCGGCAGGTTAACTGAGATCCACGGGCTTCTGAAATTGGCAAGCCGCAGCCACGCCTAGCCTCCGCTCTCGCCATAGTGAAATCCATTCCGTATTCGACAATCATGTTTTTTGGGACACCTTTCCGCCTTTGTGTGGTCGGCGCATCGCCAAACAGGCAACGAGCGTATTGATTGAAAGCGCATATATGGGAAAGAGAATATTGGCGAGATCGTAGCGCGTGCTTGCTATCAGTGCCAACACGGTGGCGATGTTGGTTAGCCAGTAGGTGGCTGAAGTTTCGGTTTGAGGCGCACGATACGTTTTCAGAACTGTGGGGGCCACAGCACACATTTCACCCAGTACGCCCAGGACTATCCCAACTAGCGGATTCGCGGTGATCGCCCAGCCCAGTATGGCTGTGAGGGCCATGACAAGGCACGCTCCGTCGAACCACCCATACTTACTTTGTCCGTAGCCGACCGCGAGGATCGTGACGATGCTCGTAGATACGGTGGAGCTCACCAAGATGGCTAGCGTCCAGGACGCGCCCGCGGAGTACTGAGCAGCGGCAAGGACTGCTCCGGTTAGAGTCCACAGCGACCAGGTGACGATGTTTGGGCGGGTCGATCCGCGCAAAGTGTCGAGGATATATGGAACAATTGAAACGAGGATGATGAGGCTGGCCACCAGGCCCAGTGCGGTTCGCCAATCCATATCGACCTTGCAGAATAGGGTGAACCTTCGGGCATGGCCACTCAGTCCACTGAAGAGTCCCAGTGATTTGGGTTCCGCTTACACTTCGGTCACCTGCGTTTGCCTGCGCCAGGCCACCGGCGGAACACCGAACTCACGCTTGAAGGCACGAGTGAATGCAGCCTCGGCCTCATATCCAACGTCATAGGCAATTTGCGCGACGGGCTGGCGGCCTGCACGCAGCTTTTCCTTGGCGACTTGCAGGCGCCAGGAAATCAGATACCTCTTGGGCGGCACGCCCACGACCGCCGTGAAGCGGTCCGCAAAGGCCGAGCGCGACAGCGAGACCTGACCCGCAAGGGACGCCGTCGTCCACGGATGGTTGGGCTTGTCATGCATCAAGGCAAGCGCCCTGCTCACGTATGGATCACGCACGCCGGCAAGCCAGCCTCGCTGCTCGGCCGGAAGCGCTGCCGCGTAGCCTCGCACCGCCTCGACGAACATCACCTCCGAGAGTTTCGACATTACCGGCGAGGTGCCGATCAAGCCGTCGTTCAAGCCGCGGATCGCAAAGCGCAGCGAGGTCTCGATCCACTCGTCCGATCCCGTCCTTGTCATGTCGATCGTCAGTAGGCGCGGCAGGGTTGCGATCAGCGGATTCCTGTGCCGGTCGCTACCGAGGAAGCCGCACACGATTTGAGTGACCTCGCCGCTCCCGCCATGGATGATCCGCGCCAGCCCGCCCCCATCCGTCCGCTGGATCAGGTCGTGCGAATTGACCGGATGCACACCGATCGAGCTGCCGAGCAGATGGGGGTCGTTTTGTGGCAGCAACACGGCCTCGCCGGCCCGCACTTCCACCGGCTCGTTCCCCGCGACCTGCACCAGCATGCGCCCCCGAGTTACATAGTGATAGGCGATTACCTGCATGGGATCGGAGAGAAAAGGCCGGCAGTCCTCGGAGCCGATTCCGGATGAAATGCACCATGGCGCGGTGAAATGCGCCTCCAGAAACATCCCTCCTGTTAGCTTCACGGTCTGCAGCAAGTCCGACAATGCATCCATGAGTTGTCAATGTCCCGGGCGCCGGTCACTTGGTCAATTGATCCGGCGGGCCCGTCATTTACGCCCCACCGGTAGCGGCTTATTTCAACGCCGTCGCTGGGGCGAGCAGAATTTGCTCGCGTTCGAGATTTAGCCGGTCGGTTAGCACTTCTCAAGCCGACTATATCATTGGAGATGATTATGAAAACCTCGAGACTCCTGCAGGTGCTGGTGAGACGGGCAATCGCTCGGCTCGCGCATGAACTCTCAGTCCGCCGAACCGCGCGTCACCTAGCGCAGCTGGATAACCGCATGCTGCAAGACATTGGCCTGCGCCGCACCGGCAGCCAGTACTTCATGCACCGGGATGGCGACCTCCTGAGCTTGATCGTGCGAAGCCCGCGGCCCCGTACAGCTTGGGTCGAGGTGAACGATTTGGGGATGCCACTTCGCGAAAATCCTCAACCAATGGAACGGCCCGCTTAAGGAACCACTGCGCCGCCGCGGGTAGATATCGAAGTCAGCGCATGTCAACCGCTATCAACCAACGCAGGACCGATTCTGGCCGCGCCTTGCATCGTGGCCGTTCCCCCAAGCAAAGAACTCTCATCACGAGCAAGGCGCGCCCAAACCGAGAGGAAATACCACCAGCTTCAGAGCTCAAGGATACAATCGCGATCCGCCAGGCACGCTCCGCCGAGATTCCGGCGTTACGCGACATGCAGGAGCGCTCTCTGCGGCTGCTCGGCGCCGCTTTCTATGCCCCTCGTCAGATCGCCGCGTTTCTGACCGAGGTCGGCACGATGGACGAGGCCGTCGTAGACGAGGGACACTATTTCGTCGCTGCTAATGCCGATGGCGCAATCCTTGCCAGTGGCGGGTGGTCGCGCCAGACGCCGGGCTACGAACGCGCGGTGATCGGCAGCGCGGGCGCCCGGAATGGCGCAGGCGGCGCCATCATCCGCAGCGTATTTGTCGAACCGGCCCTGGCGCGCCGCGGTCTTGCCACGGCAATCATGACGAAGGTTGAACAGGATGCTGATGCAAACCGCGTCGGCACGCTCAGCATGATGGCTACGCTTTCAGGCCTGGCGTTTTACGCACGGCTCGGATACCAAACCAATGGCGAAAAGATGGTGGTACTCGCCGGCGGGCTTCGTTTCCCATTCATGAGCATGTCGAAGAGCCTGGTCCACGGGGCCCTCGCCGCCTCGTAGGCCTCCAGCTGTGGTTGCGGAAGGGTCTTCCCCCATTCACTTACGATCGAATTAACAAAGGCGCCGTCGTTCGGACCATTTCTTTACCGTCCCCGAAGGACGACCACACGTGATTCAGATGCGATTTCGCTCAGCGCAGAAATAACCTCGGCGCTGGTGAATGGTTTAGGCACTAATTTACTGTTGGAAAACCGTTGTGGGAGTGCCTCGCGCCCGTAACCGGTGACGAAAGCAAACGGGACGTTCCGTTTCGAGAGGGCCAATGCAATCTCATCCGACTTTCCGCCTTTCAAGTTTGCATCTAGCAACGCAGCATCGGCGGGCGTGGAATTGACTAGCTCAAGTGCTCCGGCAACGGAAGCTGCGGTGCCTACTACTTCGCCTCCCGACTCCTCAATGATACGACGCAGCTCCCAGGCGATTAGGAGTTCATCCTCGAGAATGATAATGCGCTTGCCGCGAATGCCTGCGCCTTCGGGTGAGGCCGTCCGATTGTCTTGCCTCGGCAATAGTGCGGGCTCCAGTTCACCGTCATCACTTTCGACGAGATTGATTTCCAGATCCCAGGTGACGCCTGCGGGGTTGAAGGTCATTTCGGCGTGCCCGTCCTCTTGCGCAGCGATTTGTTGGACCAACTTCGTCCCGAAGCCAGAGGCGGAGGAGTGAACGGGTGAAGGACAATTCTGTTCTATCCACCGCAGGGTAAGCTTGCGAACTTCTGCCTCTCTTAGCACCCACGAGACTGTCAATTTCCCGTCAACGGCAGCGAGCGCGCCATACTTTCTCGCATTCACCGCAAGCTCATGAATGACCAAGGCCAAGTTCCATACTTGCCGTGGCGCGAGACGAACCGTCGGTCCGCTTAGCGATACGCGCGGCTCACCATCATTGCCCAGCAAGATTTCACGATTGAGCAGTTCGCCCAGTTCGCCGCTTTTCCATTTGCTATCGGCAAGCAAGGAATGCGCCCGCGACAGAGCCCCGATCCGGCCGCTGAAATTTTGAACGAAATCTGAGGGCGACGTTGTTGTGCGCAGGGTTTGCTGTGCTACCGACTGAACCACGGCCAACGTGTTTTTGACGCGATGATTGAGCTCGTCGATCAAGAGCTGCTGCGTTCTTTCTGAGCGTTTGTGTACGGAAACATCCACCAGCATGTTGACGGCACCAATCAGGTTGCCATTTTCATCATGGAGGGGAGTGGGATATGGCACGAAAGGGATTCGCGTCCCATCGGGCCGTTCGGCCCATGCCGAGACATTCCGGACGGGGCGATTCTCCTTTAGCGTTACTGCCATAGGACATTGATCGTGGGGTAGCGGCGTCCCATCGTCCCGGTAAAGCCGCCAGGTGACGCACCACTGATCAATACCGATGGCTGGGCGGCGCCCCGCGAGGTCCACGGCGGCGCGATTGTAGTAGGTAATCCTTCCACACGCGTCCGTGGTGTAAACCGCGGCTGGCAGCGCATCTAGCACTTGCTGTAGGCGTTCCTCCGCTTGCCGCGTGGCCGTGACGTCGCGCGTATAGCACCGCGTATGGACAAATTCTCCCGCAACGAAATGGCCGCTCGAACTGATCAGCACGTGCTTGATGGAACCATCCTTGGCACGCAATCGGGCAGGAAACTCCTTCAGTGTTTCGCCAGCGTTGAGACTGGCAATGATCCCTGCAATCACGGGTTGGTCGACGTGAAATTTGGAAATAGGCTGACCGATTAACTCCTCCGGACCATAGCCCAGAAGCTCGCACTCCGCCCGATTGGCCCTTAAAATCGTTCCGTCTGCCGCGACGATATGAAGGGGAATGGGGACATGTTCGAAAAACGCCTCCAGGTCCACGTCGGAATGCTGCGGCACAAGCTCCTCCCTCGACTCTCGAGTGCCAAACTCCCACGGAACCCCTTGGTTCCACCCGGTTTGGAGGTCTTTTCACTCTCGCGCGGCAGCAGAGCGGAGCCAGAAAATTGATAAGGAAAGAGCCGCGGGTCCCGGCGGGAGCTTGCGCTTTTCCCTGCGGAACCAGAAGGACGGTACCGGCCCACGGTCACTCGGATCGCATTCTGAATTTTACGTAGCCTGAATGCTGCTAATCATTTGCACGTCATCAATGCCGCCGCTTCAGTGTTGCGCGCGCGCAGATTCGAGCGCATGCTCGAACGGCGGGAATGGCGCTGACGAGGTTTGACGCAGTGAAATAGGAAGTTCGTAGCAATCCCAATGCTAGAGACGACAGCGTAAATCACGCTGACGTTCCCGAATCATTCCTGCCGTTTGTGAGCGCGTTTTTCGGTCCAGCAGTCCGACACTGGAGGGCTCACATTCATGATGCAACCACCGCATAAAAGGTTGCCGGGAGAATCGCGCGAAAAATACTGGCACGAAACGATGGCTTACTATGGTTTGGAACTGCAGAAGAGAGGGGGACTTCTGACGGTCGTGGACCTTAGTGGACGAGACTTTTACTGGAGCGCGCCGGCCCCGGCGCATTGTTGGACACCCCGCGCAAACATTGGGGGTCGTAGGGCGACGGGGATTAGGTTTCGGTCCTTCCGTGCGCTGGAACGATGGTTTCAATTTGAAATGCTTAGTGGCACGATGCCGCAAAGAGCGCCACGACAGCAATAAAAGCTTGAGCCTCACCCGCACGATCCTGCTTGGCCAAATTCTGGGCAACAGCAACGCGGTCAAAACAAGTGGCTTCGTGCGAGGACTAACCAAGGTACATTTTGTCATCGTCGATGAGTTCAGGTTTCGTCCCCAAGGCAAATGCTATCACAAAACTCGGTATGGCATCGCTGCTCACCCTCCTTGCGAATCGAATAGTACGGCCTTGGGACAGACCGCCCTTTCCTTTTGGCCCTGGGGGGCGTGAGGCCCACTAGGCGGCCCTGCATGGTTCGCGCGGTATTCACGAGGCCATCGAAAACATCGAATTCCAGCGCTGCAGTTCCATATTGGCGGAACTGCTCCAATGCGGAGGCGTTAACCATTCGGATGCAGGCAAACACGCTCCCTCGAGAAGGTAGCTATGCGCATTCCCTATGTTGCGTTTGCAGTCGTTTCCCTCCTCCTCCTCTCCTCTGACAGCCCAGCCAAGGCTGATTTTCTGCTCAACTGTCGCTTTATTGATTCCGGCAACCCGATTTATCGCCAGCATTGCAAGGAAGGGTCCGTCGTCCGGATTAAATGCCACACAGAGAAGGAGTGTCTCCTCCTCAGGAAGCTCATAAACAGTAGCGGGGCAATTTCTGACGTGGGTGGTTCGAGCTTGGTAACTGGGACTACCGGAACTGCTTCGAGCGCAAGCAGCCAAATTGGCGGAGCAGTGTCGGGTGCCGGAAGCGCTGTTGGCGGAGCCGTGTCCAGCACAGGCAGCCAGATTGGCGGAGCGGTATCGGGTGCCGGAAGCGCTGTGGGCGGAGCAGTTTCCAGCACCGGCAACCAACTAGGCGGAACAGTATCAGGTGCGGGAAGCGCTGTTGGCGGTGTCGTTTCCGGAGCAGCCAGCCGGTTGGGAGGGCGACTATAGCTTTGCGAAGCACCTGAGAGCCAATAGCCTAGCTCTTGCGCACCGGCCCGCCTCATCCTCGATCTTGCCTCAGTCTGATTTCCTTGCCGAGGGTTGGATGGACCTATCGGTCTTAACGTGCGTACTTATATAACGAAGCAACGGCTTCGTCTCCAAAGCGGCCTTATGCACTCACGACCTTAAGCCCTCTGAGGCCTATACTTGACACCTAGATACCAGGGGTATTCGTTACTGTAGGCTTTCGTTTCGAAAGTGAATTGGAAGTCATGGCCTTCCCTAATGATGGAGACTCCCAATGGATGCATACAATGTCGTTCGCTTCAAAGTTAAACCAGGGAAAGAGCAGGAATTTCTGGATGCCCATAGAGATGCACCGGACCTTGAGGGGCTTGAGAAGGCGGTAATCATCAAAACCGGCGATCGCGCGTACTGCTTCGTCGGTGAATGGGAGAGCCCCAATGCGTTGGCGGCGGCGCGTCCGAAAATGATCGGCATGCTCGATAAAGTGAGAAGTTTACTGGAGGACCTTGGCGGCGGGCTTGGGGTCACCGATCCTGTTTCAGGCGAGGTGGTGTTGAAGCTGTGATCGCTATTTCTGTCGCGTCCAGGCAAGCTGCCGCAAGCTTAAGGCAGCGATTCAAGCAGCGCCAAGCCAGGTCTCCAGGAGCTGGAACGGCAGTTCTCTGATCACAGCGAGCGGACCGGGCCAAGGGAGCAGAGT
>DATFCE010000464.1:0-6605 GCA_035253365.1 Nitrospiraceae bacterium | reverse complement strand
AAATGGTCAAGACCGAGACCAGGCGAAATCAAGCCGGCCTGGCCGGCAGCACCGATCTCGTTGAGCCAGGCAATACCGATCCAATATTCGTCGGGTGTGATGTCGAGATCATCGATCGCCTTGAACAGGTCGGACATAATCCGGTGAACGATCTGCTTGACGCGCACATTGCCACTCTTCTGGTTCAACCCGCTCAAGACCTCTAGAAAGTCCTGAATGTCCGGTCTGTCGAAAATTTTCACGCTCATGTTGATTCCTCCTCGATTTGTATTGGAAACTGGTGCGATTCCCGTCCTCCCGGGAGCAGCGCTGATGAAGGTTTTAGGTATCGTCCTCGCGGACCGCCGAGGGATGCCTCAGTAGCGGCGTCACCTCGATTTGCATGAACTTGAACAGCGGCAGCCCCGACAGGATCTCGTGGAGCTCTGTATTGTCCTTCACGTCGAAGACGCTGTAGTTTGAGTACTGGCCGGCGATACGCCAGATATGCCGCCATTTGCCGCCATGTTGCAGTTCCTGTGAGTAGGCCTTTTCCCGAGCGATGATCTCTGCCGCTTCGTCTGAGGGCAGATCATGAGGAATTCGAACGTCCATCCGTACATGAAACAGCATGATCTCACCCCACCACACGCAAGGCTGAAGCGTGGTTGCCATCCCTGCGGAAACGATTAACCGCCTCCTGAGAGAGCATAACCCCGAGGCCGGGACCCTTTGGCAATTGCAGTTCGAAGTCTTCGAAACGAAGCGGTTCCTCCAAGATTTCTTCTGTCAGAAGCAGCGGCCCGAAAAACTCAGTACCCCATTCCAGTTCTTTGACGGTTGCCATCAGCTGGGCGGCGGCGATTGTACCGATTGGTCCTTCCAGCATCGTGCCGCCGTAGATGCTGATGCCGGCAGTTTCAGCGATGGCGATGACCTTGGCAGCCGCGAAAAGGCCGCCCGCCTGCTCGATCTTGATCGAGAAGACGTCCGCCGCGCGCGAAGTGACGGCCTCAAGCGCACTCTCAGGTCCAACCAGCACCTCGTCGGCCATGATGGCGATTGACGAAGAGCGAGTCAGGCGGGCAAGCGGCGCTATCCCGGGCACAGGTTGTTCGACCAACACGCATCCGGCGTCGGCCAGTGCTGCGATTGCGTTGCGCGCCTCCCGCTCCCGCCAGGCCATGTTCACGTCGACTCGGATGGAGGCCAAGTCCGGCAGTGCCTTGCGAATTGCACGTACATGGCGGACATCATCTTCAATCGATTTTACACCGATCTTCAGCTTGAAGTTCTTGTGGCGCCGCCGGTCGAGCATGGCTTGCGCCTCGTCGATGTCCTTGGCAGTGTCGCCGGAGGCGAGCGTCCAGGCGACCGGTAGGCTGTCGCGACGGCGTCCACCGAGCAGTTCCGACATCGGCAGACTGAGGCGGCGCGCATGGCAATCCAGCAGGGCCGCTTCGACTGCGCATTTAGCAAAGTGATTCCCTTTTACCGCTTTGGCGACAGCATCCATGGCAACCTGAATGCGCGTCGCGTCACGGCCGATCAAGAGCGGCGAGATATATTCATCGATCGTTAACTTCATGCCTTCTGGACTTTCCGGTCCGTAGGCGAGACCTCCAATCGTTGTCCCCTCGCCAATCCCCTCGAACCCGTCGGAACAGCGGACGCGGACGATAGTCATGCTTTGGCGATTCATCGTCACCATCGACAGCCGGTGTGGCCGAATGGTAGGCAGATCGAGTATAATCGTTTCGACTGCACTGATGCGAATTTCGGTAGACACCAGTCTTCCTCCCTTGATTATGGGTAGTCTAGCGTCCACCTTAAAATCAGTCCAAAACTATAAGAGTTGGATTCGATACCTGAAAGGTATAAATATGGAACTGAGGCAACTGCGCTATTTTCTGGCCGTCGCACGCGAACGAAACTTCTCACGTGCGGCGGAAATCCTGCATATTGCACAGCCGCCCCTCAGCCGGCAGATCCAGAATTTGGAAGACGACCTCGGCGTTCTGCTCGTCGACCGGTCGAGCCGGCCTCTCGATCTGACGGAGGCCGGCCGTTTCTTCTATGAACAGGCCGGACAGATCATTGCCCGGACCGAACACATGCGCGAGCAGACGCGCAAGATCGGCTTGTCGAAACGGGAGCGTTACGTCATCGGCTGCGTTGGCTCGACCCTTTATGGCGGCATTCCGGACCTCGTCAGTCGCATGCGCAAGCGTTGGCCGGATTTCGACATCGAGATTCGGGAAATGATGTCAACCGAGCAGGTCACCGCTCTCAAGGAAAGACGGATCGATCTCGGTTTCGGCAGGGTTCGCTTCAATGATAGGGAGGTCGAGAGGCTGACGCTTCGAGAGGAACGGCTGGTCGTCGCTTTCCCCAAGGGGCATCCGAAATCGCTTTCTTCGGACCCAATCGCGCTTGCTGAACTGGAAGGTGAACCGCTCATCGTCTACCCCTCGGCTCCGCGTCCGAGCTTTGCCGACGCGGTCCTCAATATGTTGACGGAGCAAGGTATTTCTCCAGGCCTCGTAGAGGAGGTCCGTGAAATCCAGACTGCATTGGGTATCGTTGCAGCCGGGGTTAGCTTGTGCATTATTCCCGCGGCGTCGCAGCGGCAAAGACCCGACGACGTGTGTTACCGCACCATAAAAGATGAGAATGCGACGTCGCCGATCATCATGAGTTTCAGGCGCGACGATGCGAAAGGAAGGATCGAAGAGATCAAGCAGCTCATTCGCGAGATGTACGCCGACAACCCGCCTTGGCTACAACTATCCAACGTACAATTCGATGGGGCCTGAGGTCTCCTTTGCATCCGCAGCGGCTCCGAAAGCCGACAACTGTGTCATGATTCCAATCTTGGACCATGGTCGCGGCAGCCATAGCACCAAGTTCGAACTGCGCAGGAAATGAGGCGACGCAAACTCACAATGGCGGACAGTTCAGTACACATGGTACCTCCGAATCGATCGCTGCGGCAAGTTTCGCCTGCGTTGCCTTAACGCTCCGGGAGAAAACCTGCGCGTCGTCGAGAGCCCGAGCAAGGACCAGGGCGCCTTGAATCACAACGACCGTTTCTTCGGCCAATAAGCGGGAGAGGTCAGGGCCGCAGCCGGCCCTTGCTAGGGCTGTCGCAAGAGCCGTTTGCCAGGCAGTAAAGTAGTCCTTTACCTGAATGGCGAAACGATCTCTGACGTTGTCGAGAGCGAAGGCCCCGACGAGACAGATGCGCCTGCCTGACCAGAAATAGTCCATAACCGCACGGCACATGCGATCGATAGCAGATCGTGGATCATCAGCATCACGAAGTGGCCCATAGATCTGATCCTCGAACCATTGGCCGATCTCGCGGAGCACGGCTGTCGCCATTTCCTCCTTTCCTCCCGGAAAGAAATGGTAAAGGCTTCCCTTTCCAAGCCCGGTTCTCTCACTGATTGTGGAAAGGCTCGCGCCTTCGAAGCCATATTCGCGAAAGACTTCCGCAAGAAGGGGAACGACATCAGAGCGCTCTGCGACGACCTTTGGCATGCTCGTCACAAACCCAATTCGGAAATGCCAGGGTGGTCGCTCGGGCGCGGCGCCGATCTATCCCAGAGGAACTTGCGATCCGACTCTTTGATCGGCAAGTCGTTGATGCAAGCATAACGCGTTGCCATCAGGCCATTTCCGTCAAACTCCCAGTTCTCATTGCCGAAGGCGCGGAACCAATTCCCGGAATCATCGCGGTACTCATACGCGAAACGAACGCCGATGCGGTTCCCGTCGTGGGCCCAAAGTTCTTTGATCAAACGATATTCCAGCTCCTTGTTCCACTTGCGCGTTAAAAACGCGACGATTTCTTGACGGCCCTGGATGAACTCCGCTCGATTTCGCCAGTGACTTTCCGGAGTGTAGGCAAGGGATACCCGTTGCGGGTCGCAACTGTTCCAGCCGTCCTCGGCGGCGCGCACTTTTATAATGGCGGTTTCGCGAGTAAACGGCGGCATGGGGGGACGTTGTTCAAGCATATACAAACTCCTTTGTTGCTGTGTACCGTTTGGTAAACTCTATAATGACCGGTACAAATCGGGATTAAGGATGTCAATCCCGCCACCGCTGCTTTTGACTGAAAAAATACGGGCGTCGAGGGGCAACGCTCGGCGGATCAGTCAGCGCCTCCCTGAGTTGCCAGCCGCTCCGGGCCGACACGGGACCCATCATCAACACACCTCTGCTGGATAACACGCTGTCGCGGTTCAGCTCTCCCACACGGTACGAACGAACCGTGATGGTATCCACTCACGACCCCTCCCGTGTCGCGCCCACTCGAAGGTCAGTGAACCTACGATGAGACTTCATTGGCGCGAGGCAAAACGAAGCCCGTATGCAGGCTCACTGCGTACTCCACCGCTCACAAGGGGATTGTTTCTTTTTACGCAATAGGCCAATGCGAAAATTTATTATTATTATCGCCGCCCGTTTCAATAATGATGGTCGAACTTCCTAGTGTTCTTTATCGGGGTTCCCTTCTTATCGGAGTTTTCAGCATGTCAAATTTCTTCACTAAGCTTGCTGCAGCAGCGATGGTTGCTGTTGCCGGGATGTCGTCCTTCGCCGCTGATTCTGCCGCCGCTTCGTGACCGCAACCGGTACCGATCTGCGTGCCGGTTGCACATCCTGATGACGACAGACGAACCGGCACGCGTTTTGGAAATAATTGAGCTACTACTAACCTAGAGACTGCAATCCAACATGTGAGAATTTCCGCCGTTCTCCTCGTATCCAATCGACTAGTTCAGCGGCTATCGGCGGACAGACGAATTGTATAAGTCTGATCTCACGTCTGAAGGTCCGCGTCCGCCCTTGCGAGACGTCGAAAGCGGTCAGCTGCGAAATCCACAAAGGCGCGCACCCGAGCGGAGACCATGCGGCCTTCGGCGTGAACAATGTGGATTGGCACCGGTTCACGCTCATAGTCCGCAAGTACGATCTTAAGACGGCCGGCTTCGATTTCCGGAGCGACCTGGTAAGACTGAAAGCGGGATAGTCCCCAGCCTGCTACTGCCGCTGCTATGGCTGCGTCATTCGTGTTGCAAATAAGCCGGGCGCTGATCGGTACGCTGATGCTGTTTTCTCTGCCGAACAGCCATTCGGAGCGGCCGAATTGCCCGTCACGCCCTATGATTCTGTGGCTGGCCAAGTCCTCCGGTCTTACTGGTTCACCGCAGCGGCTGAAATAGTCCGGTGAACCGCATACCACCTGCCTGATCGACCCTATGCGACGGGCCACAAGGTCAGAAGCCGGAAGCGCTGCAATGCGGACGGCAACGTCCAAGCCCTCCTCCACGAGATTAGTCACTCGATCAACGAAAAGAGCTTTTACCTGAATTAACGGATACAGATCGAGGAACTCTAGAATGATAGGCAGCACATGCATGCTCCCGAAGAGTGTGGGAGCAGTCACCGTGATTAACCCGGCTGGCTGCGTGAAACTCCCCGCCGCATTGGCTTCCGCTTCGGAAATATCTGTCAGGATACGTCGGCAATCGGCGAGATATCCCTCCCCGGCCGCCGTCAGCTTCAACGAACGGGTCGTCCTCACGAGAAGCCGCGTTCCCAGGAGATCCTCCAGTTTGGATACGGCCCGCGTTATCGACGGGGGACTTAGATGGAGCAATTTAGCAGCGGGTGCAAAACCGCCACTATCCACGACCTGCACGAATATGCGCATCGCATGCCACCGATCCATCGCAGCGGTCTCCCCTACCAATTATTACGCTTTGCGCAATGGTCCAGTGTCTTATCGTAGTGTTGTGATCGGACGAAATACGAAACATGCTCATTTCTCCATTCTTCCACAGGAGACCGACATGAAGCTTTACTATCATCCCCTTTCCGGCCACGCGCATCGAGCTCGGCTCTTTCTCTCGCTGCTCAACATCGATCATGAACTCGTGCTTGTCGATATTGCTGGTGGGGAACACAAGGGACCGGATTTCCTGAAACTGAACCGGTTCGGTCAAGTGCCAGTGCTCGATGATAACGGGACAATCATTTCCGATTCCAATGCCATTCTCGTCTATATCGCGAGGAAAATGGGTTCCAAAGACTGGCTCCCTGAGGATCCTGAAGGAGCCGCCGCGGTGCAGCGATGGCTCTCTGTCGCCGCCGGTGAGATCGCCCACGGACCCGCGCAGGCGCGACTTATCAATCTGGTCAAGGCGCCATATCGCCCGGAAGAAGTAATTCCGCGCTCGCATGCCGTTCTGGCACTGATTGAAGCTGAATTGGACGGGCGCAATTGGGTCGCCTCGGAACGGCCGACTATCGCCGATGTCGCCCTTTACAGCTATGTCGCCCGCGCTCCAGAGGGAGACGTCAACCTTCAGAACTACGTAAATATCCGCGATTGGCTTAACCGCATCGAGGCTTTGCCGGGCTTCGTCGATTTCCAGAAAACGCCGGTTGGTTTGGTAGCCTGAGGAATATCTTATGGGAAGTCCTGGCTCGTTTCCGTCTCCCTGGCATCGCGGTGAAATCGACCTCCAGAGTCGGCTCGGCCTCGAAGGACGCATGGACGAAGTGGGACGCCGCATGGTGCGTGACCATCTCATTGAGCAGCACAAGGAATT
>DATFCE010000463.1:0-19651 GCA_035253365.1 Nitrospiraceae bacterium | reverse complement strand
GTTACACGAGACCGAACGGGATTCATACGGCTTGCCGGTTCCACACGTGATTTTCAGCTATCACGAGAACGACAAGCGGCTCATCAAGCATGCCATCGAAAAAACCAAAGCCATTCTGGAGGCGGCCGGCGGCACAGACGTCTGGTCGGATCATCGCACCGCCCACCTGCTCGGCACCTGCCGGATGGGAGAAGATCCGACCGATTCGGTGGTCAACGCCGATTGCCGAGCCCATGACGTTCCCAATCTCTTCGTCTGCGACGGGTCGGTGTTTCCAAATTCGACCGGTGTCAATCCATCATTAACCATTGAGGCGCTGGCCGCCCGTACGGCCGACCGTATTGTGGAGATGGCCCGGCGCGGGGAAGTGTAGCGATCACGAGCGTACCGTGAAGACAGAAAGACGCGTCGCGTTCGACGAAGGTGTGCAACATCTGTTCGCCAGCCTCACTGATGTCGATGAGCGGGGCGTGCGAAATCGCGTACGGTTCATCCTACCCGCTGCATGCCACGAGCCTGATAGAAATGGACTTCGACTTACAAGAATATAAATCACGTAACGATTCCAAGGTTGCTGACACGGAAGAGGAGGCATCATGGCACCGATCGGGCGCATGCGATGGGCAATTGCCGAAGGATACATTCCGGCGTACAGCAATGGGCCGGAACCGCAGTTCACCAGTCATGAGACGGTCAGTATGTTGAATGCATCGGATCAGGACGCCCATGTCCAAATCACGATCTTTTATTCCGATCGCGAGCCGGCGGGACCGTATCATGTGACCGTGGCGGCTCGCCGCACGAAACATCTGCGCTTCAACAACCTAACCGATCCGGAGCCGATCCCGCGTGATACCGACTATGCCAGCGTCATCGAATCAGACGTTCCGATTGTCGTGCAGCACACCCGGCTTGATTCAAGACAAACGGCCAATGCGTTACTCAGCACTATTGCCTTTTCCAGTAATGAATAGCGGAAGCGAGAGGCGAAAGACTGAACCGAAGTTTGTTCGTTGCCCCTTGCCTGCCAATGAAGGAGGACCACATGGCTAAAACAGTGGCGGATTTGTTGGTTGAGCGGCTGATTGACTGGGATGTCGACACCATCTTCGGCTTTCCGGGAGACGGCATTAATGGGCTCTTCGAGGGCCTCAGGACTCATCAAGACAAGATGAAATTCGTCCAGGTGCGACATGAGGAGGCGGCCGCGTTCGCCGCATGTGCCTACGCGAAGTTCAAGCGCAAGCTGGGGGTCTGTATCGCCACCTCGGGTCCCGGGGGCGTGCATCTGTTGAACGGTCTGTACGATGCGAACATGGACGGTCAACCAGTGCTGGCGGTTACCGGGCATACCTTCCACGATTTGATCGGGATGCACTTTCAGCAAGACGTGGATCTGGACAAGCTCTACATGGATGTCGCAGTCTTCAACGAACGAATTATGGGCCCGGCGCATGTGTACAACGTGGTGGATGAAGCGGTCAAGACGGCAATCTCCCGACGCGGCGTGGCGCACATTACGATTCCGAAGGATATTCAAGACTGGACGGAAAGTAACTCCGCCAAGCGCTCCAAGATGAACGTGGCTCATCATAGTTCGGACACCTATGCCGATCCGCTCCCGTTACCGCCTCAATCTTTGCTTCGGGAGGCGGCGGAGATCATCAATGCAGGATCCAAGGTGGCGATCCTGGCTGGTCGCGGAGCGCTGACCGCTCGCGATGAAGTGCTGCAGTTGGCGGAAAAAGCGGCGGCGCCGATTATCAAGCCCCTTCTCGGTAAGGCGGTGGTGCCCGATGATAATCCCTATACGACCGGCGGGATCGGCCTGCTCGGGACCGCGCCTTCTCAGGACGCGATGGAAGAGTGCGACACGTTGATCATCATCGGGAGTAGCTTTCCTTATGAGGATTTCTATCCCAAACCCGGACAAGCCAAGTCGGTGCAAATCGACATCGATCCAGCCCGCGTCGGGCTCCGCTATCCGGCCGACGTCGGACTCATCGGTCAGAGTTGGGATGTCTTGAGAGCGCTCCTGCCGATGATTGAATCCAAGAAGGACCGCAAGTTCCTCCAGGAAATCCAAGGGAGCGTCAAGCAATGGAACGACCTTCTGGAGCAGCGGGCGACGCGGATGGACATGCCGATGAAGCCGCAGGTCGTGGCGCATGCGCTCAATGAATTCCTGAGCGACGATGCGATCATTTGTTGCGATACCGGCACTATTACGACGTGGGCGGCGCGCCACATCAAGATCCGGGGCGACATGATGTTCTCGGCCTCCGGCACTCTGGCGTCCATGGCAAACGGCTTGCCGTACAGCGTCGGCGCGGCTATCGCTTATCCGGGACGGCAGGTGGTCTGCTTCATCGGTGACGGCGGCTTCACCATGCTGATGAGCGAAATGGTCACATTGGTCAAGTACAACTTGCCGGTGAAGGTCATCGTGATCAAAAACAACGTGCTGGGCCAGATCAAATGGGAACAGCTTGTGCTGGAGGGCAATCCGCAGTTCGGCGTGCAGTTGCAGCCGATCGATTTCGCCGGAATTGCGAAAGCGTGCGGCGCTCCTGGCTACACGGTTGAGGAACCGACGAAGGTGCGGGACGTGCTACGGGAAGCATTTGCACAGCCCGGACCGGCGCTGGTTGAGGCGGTGGTCGATCCGGCGGAGCCCCCAATGCCCGGCAAGATCAAGATGAAGCAGGCGCTGCATTTCGCCGAAGCGCTGGCCAGAGGGCAGAAGGATCGCTGGGACATTATCAAGACGGTGATCGAAGATAAGGTACGGGAGGTGGTGTAGCAAGAGTCCCTCGAGGGCCAAGAGCCACATCTCGCCTTAGGCTCTCTCTGCCTCACGGTGGAGAGGGCCTACCACTAAGCCGGTCTCGTTGAACATCGGTGATCATGCAATTGATCAACATCCGCCATGCGCCGGGCACCCAGATACGACCTCCGAGTGAAGCGACGAGGGCGAGACGCGCGCTGGACGTCGATGTCGAATCGCTGACGGTTGAACTTCGCGCCTCGATCGACGGCGAAGTGCGCTCCGATGCGGGCAGCCGGGCCTTGTATGCGGTCGACGCATCCAATTACCGTCAGATTCCCATTTGTGTGGTGATACCACGCCATGTCGGTGACCTCATCAATGCGATGGCGATCGCCCGCCGGTACGGCGCGCCGATTTTCGCCCGCGGCGGCGGTACCAGCATGGCGGGCCAATGCTGCAATGCGGCGATCGTGCTCGACTTCTCCAAATACATGCATGCCGTCCTGGATCTGGACCCGCAGCGACGGGGGGCGCGCGTGCAGCCCGGCCTGGTGTTGGATAATCTGCGGAACGCCGCCGAGCACTATCACCTGACCTTCGCGCCCGACCCGTCGACCCATGATCATTGCACTCTCGGCGGCATGATCGGCAATAATTCATGCGGGACGCACTCTGTCATGGGCGGGACCACCGCCGACAACGTCGAAGAGCTGGAGATCCTGACCTATCAGGGCCTTCGGATGCGGGTCGGCAAGACATCCGAGGCGGAGTTGAACCGGATTATCGGCGAAGGCGGGCGGCGCGGCGACATTTATCGCAAGCTCAGATCACTGCGAGACCGGTACGCGGATGACATCCGCGCGAGCTTTCCGCATATTCCCCGCCGGATCTCCGGGTACAATTTGCCCGCGCTCCTGCCCGAAAACGGCTTCGACGTCGCGAAGGCGCTGGTCGGGTCCGAATGCACGTGCGTGCTGATTCTCGAAGCCGGTCTGCGTCTGGTTCCCAGTCCTCCGGCTCGCGCCCTCGTGGTCATCGGGTATCCGGATATCTACAGTTCAGGAGACCATATTCCCGAGATCATGGAGCATGGACCGGTCGGACTGGAAGGGATGGACGCGGTTCTCGTCGACGACATGAAGACGATGCAAAAAATCGATCCCGAGCAGATCAAACTCCTGCCGGAAGGGCACGGTTGGCTGCTGGTGGAGTTCGGCGGGGAGACCGCCGACGAGGCGCGCGGGCGCGCGGAGGCGCTCATGGAGGCGCTGAGAGCCACCGGCCGTGGCCTGAGCATCAAACTGTTCGACCAACCCCGCGATCAAAAGACGGTGTGGACGATCCGCAAATACGGATTCGGCGCGGCCGATGTGCCGGGTCAGAACATCGGATGGACCGGGTGGGAAGATTCCGCCGTTCCTCCGGCGAAGCTGGGGGAGTATTTGCGCGGTCTCCGCGCCCTGTTGAACAAGTACGGCTACGCCTGCACGCTGTTCGGCCATTTCGGCCAAGGCTGCGTGCATACGCGGATCGATTATGACCTGACGACGCCGGGGGGAATCCGCGCCTTCCGCGCGTTCCATGAAGAAGCGTCCGATTTGGCGCTTGGCTTCGGGGGATCGTTGTCCGGCGAGCACGGGGACGGGCAGTCGCTCGCGGAGTTCTTGCCGAAGATGTTCGGGCCTGAGCTTATTCGCGCGTTCGAAGAATTCAAAACAATCTGGGACCCCGACTGGAAGATGAATCCGGGCAAGGTCGTGAAACCCTACCGCCTCGACGAAAATCTCAAACTCGGCACGGATTACCGGCCGCCGAAGGTGACGACTCACTTTCAATTCCCGGACGACGAATTCAATTTTGCTCGGGCGACGCTTCGTTGCGTCGGGATCGGGGAGTGCCGCCGCGAAAGCGGCAAAACCATGTGTCCCAGCTATCGGGCCACCCGCGAAGAAATGCATTCGACCCGTGGCCGCGCGCATCTGCTGTTCGAGATGCTCGAAGGCGATCCGGTGAAGGATGGGTGGCGCGACGATCACGTCAAAGAATCGCTGGATCTCTGCCTGGCGTGCAAAGGCTGTAAGGGCGATTGTCCGGTGAGCGTAGATATGGCGACGTACAAGGCGGAATTTCTGTCTCATTACTACGCCGGGCGGCGCCGACCGATGCATGCCTATTCCATGGGCCTGATCTATTGGTGGGCGCGGCTGGCTTCGCTGATGCCGGAAGTCGCGAATTTCTTCACGCAGACCCCCGGGCTCAGATCGGTCGTCAAGGCCCTCGGCGGGATTTCGCAGCGGCGTCGAATGCCGCCATTCGCAACGCAGACCTTTAAAGAATGGTTTTACCGTCGGGATCGGCCCAAGCGAGGGACGATGCGTGTCATCCTGTGGCCGGACACGTTCAACAATTACTTTTTACCCGCGACCGCGAGAGCCGCCGTCGAAGTACTCGAAGCAGCCGGATGCCACGTGGTGGTTCCCCGCCGATCGCTCTGTTGCGGGCGGCCGCTGTATGACTTCGGGATGTTGACCGCGGCCAAAGGTCTCTTGCGCCGGATCCTCGACACCTTGAAGGCCGACATTCAGGCGGGCACCCCGATCGTGGGGTTGGAGCCGAGCTGCGTGGCCGTGTTTCGCGACGAGTTGATCAATCTCTTTCCCCACGATGAAAATGCGAAACGGCTCTCCAAGCAAACCTTCACGCTCGCCGAATTCCTGGAGAAGGAAATCCCGGATTATCGGGCCCCTCAATTCCCTCGCAAAGCGATCGTGCACGGTCATTGCCATCACAAGGCCATTATGAAATTGAGCGAGGAGGAGAAGGTGCTCTCCAAGGTCGGTCTCGACTTCGAGATTCTGGATTCGGGCTGCTGCGGCATGGCGGGCTCATTTGGATTTAGAGCCGAGCATGATGGGATCTCGCGTCGGATCGGAGAGTTGGTCCTGTTGCCCGCCGTTCGAAACGCCTCCAAAGACACCCTGATCCTCGCCGATGGGTTCAGTTGCCGCGAGCAGATCGCCCAAACGACCGATCGCCGAGGGCTGCATCTAGCCGAAGTGCTCCATCTGGCCATGCAGACGCAGGCGCATCCGAACGGTCGCACGGGGGATTATCCCGAAGCCGACTATTTGAGACGCAACAAACTGGAGTCTGCTCGCTCCATGCCTTCCACGGTGGCGCTCGCAGGCGGGGCCGTGCTTGCCGGCGGCCTACTGCTGCGGGCATGGCAACGAAGAAAATCCGATCGCTGACCGCGAAGAGCCACAGCAAGCGAAGGCGTCTGCTATTCGCTGAGGGAGAATCTTGCAGCGAAGGAGCCGTTCGGTCGATCCGAGAAAGGGTCACCGAACTGCTGAAGCTGGCCGCGTTGCTTGTGTTCGGCTCGCTGATCTCGCCGGCTTTCTTCGGGATATCGACGACTGGACCGGCTATGTGTTCGCTGGTCCGGTGGTTTCGGGCCGCCAAGCCGGCCCCGCAGGCGCTGTCATGAGAATTCCACCATGGTCGGTCGGCTCGCAAACTATTCAGGCCAAGCGCTCGCCGGTATCCCGCACGGTCCTCCTGCCGGCCCAATATTTTATTCACAATGAGGTCGTCAGCGGCGTCACGCTCTTGATCGCCGCACTGGCGGCCTTGGCCTGGGCCAATTCGCCGTGGCATGACTCTTATCATGCCTTTCAAGAGACGATGATCACAGTCGGTGTCGGAACGTTTTCGGTATCGGAAGACCTCCGTCACTGGATCAACGACGGCTTGATGGTGGTGTTCTTCTTTGTCGTCGGGTTGGAAATCAAGCGGGAATTCGTCCGCGGTGAACTGTCGGATGCGCGAAAAGCGGCGTTGCCGATCGCGGCGGCCCTCGGTGGCATGATTGTTCCGGTGCTCATTTTTTTGGCGGTCGCCTCTGGTGATGGGAGCAGAGGATGGGGCATTCCGATGGCCACCGACATTGCCTTTGCCCTTGGCGTGCTGGCGCTCCTGGGAAAACGCATTCCGCCTCAACTCAGGATTTTTTTGCTTGCCTTAGCGACGGTCGACGATATCGGCGCGATCCTGGTGATTGCGGTCTTTTACGCGGGACACCTTTCACTGCCCGCGCTGGCGGCGGCCGGGTTGCTGCTCGGCCTCCTTCTGGCCATGCGATGGGGCGGGATGCGCAATGTCGCGGTCTATCTTGTGGTCGTCGTCCTGTTCTGGAGCGCGGTCCTGAAGTCCGGTGTTCATGCGACGATCGGCGGGGTGATCCTGGGCGCGCTCACTCCGGCGCAGGCGCCGTTCGGCCAGGAGACCTTCGCCGCATCAGCGGGCAAGCGCGTCGATCAGTTCGCCGAGGCGCGCCGCCATGGCGAGACGGAGCGGGCCGAGGCGGTGCTGGGAGAGATCGAGGAACTCACGCGGATGACCGAAGCGCCGCTCGAGCGGTTGGAGCGAATCGTCCACCCATGGGTCAGCTACCTGGTGCTACCGCTCTTTGCGCTGGCCAATGCGGGGATGGCCTTGTCAGGTTCCATGCTTCGGGAGGCGGTGGCTAGCCCGGTGACGCTCGGTGTCGCCGGCGGGCTGCTGATCGGAAAATTTGCGGGCATTGCCGGGTTCTCGTGGTTCGCTGTCCGAGCCGGAATTGCCGCGTTATCGAAAGATGTGACCTGGCCGCACGTCGTCGGCGTGGGGATTCTCGGCGGGATCGGCTTTACGGTGTCGCTGTTTATCACCGGCTTGGCGTTTGAGGAGGCGGCGCGGCGCGCGGATGCGAAAGTCGGGATTCTGGCGGCGTCGCTGGTGGCGGGATTAGTGGGTTATGGGTGGTTGCGTTGGGCGACAAGGAAGTCAGGATGAAGACGCAGGGGCGGCCGGGTGCCTTCCGTGCTCGCAGAGCGCGCACGATCAGAATGTGCTCGCTCCATGCGCGCAGTAGGAGGCACCCGGCCGCCCCTGCGGGGGATGGACAAAGGCAATCAGCGTCTGGGGTAATGGAGTGGAATGAGGAAGGGCGGCTGAGCGGCCCCGTGGTCCCAGAGCGCGCACGCTAAGAAGGTGCTCGCTCCATGGCCCCACAGGACCGCTCAGCGGCCTGTTATTGGTACTTATTTCTTCTGGCATGAGGGTGGAGCGGAGACTTCATTTGAATTTTGCATTTTTCATTTCTCATTTTGCATTGCCGGCGGATCACTCGCCGGGCGTCGGCGATCCGCACGCGCCGCCCGGCTGGAGTTATAACCCGTCCTCCTGGACTGAGCGGCTCTGGATCATCGGGGTGTCGGTGCTGGGGTTCGGGATTGCGTCTTACCTGGCGCTCTATCAATGGGGAACGGTTTCTTATGTGTGGGAGCCGGTCTTTGGCAAAGGCAGCGAGGCGGTACTGCACTCTTTCATCTCGAAACTGCTGCCGATTCCGGATGCCGCGCTCGGCGCCTTTGCCTATCTGCTGGATGCGGTCACGGGAGCCGTCGGCGGGCGCCAGCGATGGCGGACGATGCCGTGGATGGTCGTGCTGTTCGGCTTGGCGGTCGGTCCGCTTGGAATCGTGAGCGTGCTGCTCGTGATCGTACAGCCGGTGCTGCTCCATGCCTGGTGCACGCTCTGTCTCGTCTCGGCGTTTATTTCGCTGCTCATGATCGGCCCGGCCATGGACGAGGTGCTGGCGAGTCTGCAGTATCTCAGGCGCGAATATGACAAAGGGCGATCGATGTGGCAAGCATTCTGGCGTGGGGATGGCAAGGCCTGAACACACATGCGTTCCATCTGAGCGGAGGAGGGTTTGCGGTGTGGCGGCAAAGGAGGGTCTTCTCGTAGGGGATGAGCTTGCAGAAAAGGTCGAAGAAGTTGACATCGAGACGGATTTACGCCGATAGCCATCTCGGATCCCGTATCGTAAATTGGCGCGCAGGAGTAAAAATCTCAATGGATAGTTGAATGACGAGCGGCCGTGCGGCGGAGTCATCGAATGCCTCCAACTCAACGACGATCGAGAACAGGCTCCAAGAAGCGTCCGAAGCGCCGATACTGGTCCGGTGAAGTGATGAAGCACAGCGATGCGCTGGATCTTGAACAGGGCGTATTCAAATCCACCAGCCCGCGCAAGATCGCCGCCTCGCTGAAGGACTCAGCCGAAGCCAGTAAGCGGCGTAAAGGCACTCCTTATCAATCCGCCATGTCGATGCTCAATTTCTACATCAATCGAGCCGGTAAAACCTTGAGCGCGAGGCGGAAAGCCATACTGGAGCGAGCCAAGGGCGAATTGCGCAAAGTATTCGGAAGAACGTGATTGCATTCTCACAGCTAATGAACGAGGCAGGGTAGGAGAAGACGATGCCACTTTTATTATTCTTGGTTCTAGGCATGACCGTGCTGACCGCAACCACGACGGGGGCGGCGGAGATCACCTGCAGCTTTAAAGCTCAAGGGGAGACCGTCGAGCTCAGAATTGTGGCCGACCAACAGGAGCTGTGGAGCGGTCGCCTGCATAAAGATGAGCGACAGACCATCCGTGTGCCGCAGGGAGACTTCACGGTGGAATCCCGCGTGTATAACCCGAATCTGAAAACGAAAGAAACCATCGTGGCCCACGTGCATACCAAATCATGCCAATCTGATCGTCCGATGGCGGTTCCCCTATTTCCTGAATAGCGCAAAGAATGAGTGAGGAACGGTGATGAGCGCTCTCCTTCAACTTCAGACACGCGGGCAGAGCTACTGGTTGGACAATCTGACCAGACGAATGATCCGAACGGGAGAATTGGAAAAGCGTGTGACCGAACAAGGATTGCGCGGGATTACCGCCAATCCGGCGACGTTTCACAAAGCCTTTGCCGGGAGCAGCGAGTATGATGAGCAGATTCGACGCCTGACGCGCGAAGGCCGGTCGACGTCGGAGATCAACGAGCAGCTCGTCGTCACGGACACTCGGAATGCCTGCGACGTGATGCGGAAGGTCTACGAGATCTCCGCAGGAATCGACGGCTTCGTCAGCCTGGAGGTCGCGGCCCACCTTGCCTACGATGCCGACAGCACAATGGAAGAAACCCGCCGGTTGTGGAGCTTGGTCGATCGTCCGAACCTCTACATCAAAATTCCGGGCACCGAAGCCGCTGTTCCGGCCATTGAGCAGATGCTCTACGAAGGCCTCAATATCAACATCACCCTGCTCTTTTCGATCGCGAGCTATGAAGCGGTCGCCCAGGCGTACCTCCGGGCGATGGAACGCCGGCTGCGCGAGGGCAAGCCCGTGCGGGAGGTCTCTTCGGTCGCCAGCTTTTTCGTGAGCCGGATCGACGTGCTGGTGGATCAGCTTCTTCACCATCGCATCCGATCCGGCAAAGATACGGACCGGAAAACACTGCCCGCGCAATTGCTCGGCCGGGTGGCGGTCGCCAATGCCAAGCTGGCCTACCAGAGCTTCAAACGGATCTTCAGCGGGGATCGCTGGAACCGCCTGGAGACGCAAGGCGCGCGCGTGCAGCGGCCGCTGTGGGCCAGCACCGGCACGAAAAATCCGGACTACTCGGACGTCTGCTACGTCGAGCCGCTCATCGGGCCCAATACGGTCAATACCATGCCCGAGCCGACGATCGAAGCCTTTGCCGATCATGGCCGGGCTTTTGAGAATTCCATTGAAGCCGACCTGGATGAGGCACATCGCGTGTTTCGCGACCTGCAGACGGTCGGGATCAACTTTGACTGCGTGAGCTGGCAGCTTGAGCACGAAGGCGTGCAAAAGTTCATCGAACCGTTCAATGCGCTGATGCAGGCACTCGAGGAGAAACGGCGGCAATTTCTCGATGAGCTTTGAGCGCGCCGAATGCCCCCGATCATGGTGATCGAGCACGCTGAACGATTGGTTGGCGCAACGGCGTCGTCGAGATTTCGGCAGCGCTTTTTTGACGGTCTGTGCTATCACCCGAATGTCTGCGTTCTTCAGATGAAGATCCGGTTTCAGGACGGGCAGATGAGGCCGTCATCCGGTAATGACTCCATGCACTCAGTGTAGCGGGTTGGTGCACCCTACCGTGAATAACTCTGACTAAGTTGGACGTAAGGAAATGGCCGATGCAAGCGTGAGGTCCAAGACGGATAGAATTTGGTGAAGGCTCATTTTGATTTCTCTACGAGAGACGAGATGAAATGAAAGGAGCATCACATGAAATATCTAAAGACATGGGTCCCCATAACAGTCCTGATCATCGGCTTAGGAATGAGCCCGCTTTCCATGCAGGCGCAGGCAGAAGGGGATGCGCAGGTTGCTGAGGGGGCAAAAGTCCTCGTCGAATTTACCATTACGGTTCCGGAGGCGAAGCTTGTCATCCCAAAGAATGTCAGCCAGTTTGTGCCGGGTCAACATCAGATGATCCCTTCCCTTGAGAAGGCCTTAACCGGTATGAAACCGGGGGAGGAGAAACGAGTTGACCTTGCCGAGAATGAGGCGTTCGGTCCGTATGACGAGACGAAGAAGATGACGATCCGTAGAGATCAACTCCCTTCCAATGCGAAACCGGGAACCGTTTTGAAAACCGGCGATGGCATTCCATTTATAGTGATCGATGTCTCGGACAACACCGCGGTGGTGGATTTTAATCACCCCCTAGCAGGGAAGCATTTGGTCTTTGATGTGAAGATTCTGCGCGTGGAACCGCAACCGGAAGGCGTCAGTTCCCGAATGATCTCTTTAGAGACAAAAAAGGGGTGATTGAGGGTCAAAGGAAGGGAAGACGAGTGAGGCGAAGAAGGATTCCTTGTCTTCCCCTTCCCAGTTGAGGCGGTAGGACTCGTACGGAGGCTTCGTTTTGCAGCGCATTCATGAGGATACGATGAGAGGAAGAAAAGAGATGAGTTGTACTATGAGCCTCCGTCTCATGGCGTTGATCGCGATATTTTCTTGCTCGATCCTGGCCGGATGTCCTCCCCGGAAGCCCGAACCGATCGTAAATGAACCTCACAAGATCGGAGCAACGACTCACTCCTGGTTTCCAGTAGCTCTCGCGAGGCTCGTCAGCCTGAACACCTCCATCGGCTTCAACTCCCGGCCGACAACCATATGGTGGAACTTTTCTAAATCCTGAATCTGTCTGTAGTTGTTCTTGCGTGTCTCCAAGCGCCGGCGTTCCCGTTGTAACTCGTTCAGGCGCTTCTCACGCTCGGACTATGGCAATAGGCCACTCATCCCATAGTCTGTCACCGAGCCCGGTTCAACTTGAAGCGCAGAGTCAATAGCTGATAGAAGCAGTAAAGAGAAAAGCTAAACTTCTGTCGTTGCCTCCTCCAGCCAGCGCGGCCGCAGCGAGCGATGAGGCCAGACGTACTCTGTGCGGTACGTTGAGGATCCAGCACTGTGGGGATGATTTCCCGCCGGACATTCTTGCGCGTCTCGTTGGCGTGGCCGTTCATGGCGCCGTGGGCGGGACCCGTGTATCTGCTGCAGGCCGCCGGGACGAAGGACGGGCAGCGGGAAGAGATGCTGAGCAAGGGCCGTCCGACCACGGTCGAAAGCTTGGCCGACGCGGTCGTCATCAAGCATGAAAATCTCTTCTTTGTCGCCAAACCGGACGGCAGCGTGCCGTTGCAAGGAAACCACGGACACGGTCTCTACTATCACGATTGCCGCTATCTGAACGGCTATGAACTTCGGATCGGCGGCATGGCGCCGGCAGAGCTCAGTGCGACCGCCGCCGACGGCTCGATCGGCATCTTCACCTTGACCAATCCTCGGCTTTCGATGCCGGATGGAACCGTGCTGGATAAAGAGGAGATCGGCATCACGTGGCGCCGCGTCATCGACAGCGAGACGCCGGCGCTTCGCGACCGGCTTCACTTCAGAAACTTCACGATCCGCCGGGTGGAGTTCGCCGTCTCGCTCACCTTCCAGTCCGTCTTTGAAGATATATACGAGATCAGGGGCCTGGTGCCCAAGCGCTACGGGACGCTGCACGATCCGGCATGGGAGGATGGCGCGTTGCGGTTTCAGTATGACGGAAAGGACGGCGTCTATCGCCGGCTCGCCGTGCATAGTTCGCCCACACCTCGGAAGATGTCCGGCACGACGGCGGAGTTTCACATTGGGCTGGGACCCCGGGAAAGCGATCAACTGAATATCTCGCTGATTCTTTCGGAATCCAAAGATCGCCATGCGGCCGTCCCCACCGATCAGCCGAAGTTCGGCCGTCTTGCTTCGGCGTTACAGGAGGAGAAACGAGAGTGGATGTCACGGGTGGCGGAGTTTTCCAGCCACGGCTCGTCGCTGGATGAGATCATGGAGCGGTCGTTCCGAGCGCTGCGGGTGCTGCGTACCCATCTCAGGCAACAGACCTTCTACGCGGCCGGCGTGCCGTGGTTCGTCACGCTGTTCGGGCGCGACAGTCTCATCACCGCATTGCAAACCCTGGCGTTCCATTCCGACATTGCCGAGGAGACACTGCGGCTCTTAGCGATGTATCAAGGCACTCGAGTGGACGACTGGAGAGACGAGGAGCCCGGGAAGATCCTGCACGAACTACGGGTCGGGGAGTTGGCGAACCTCGACGTCATTCCGCATACGCCGTTCTATGGCACGGTGGACGCCACGCCGTTGTTCTTGATTCTCATGGCGCGGCATGCCGCATGGACGGGCACACTGATACTCTTCCATGAGTTGCGACGCCACGTTGAGCAGGCGTTACTGTGGATGGACACGTATGGAACCCGGTGGGGTCTGCCTTATCTGACTTACATGAGCCGTTCCGACGGCAATTTAGTGAACCAAGGCTGGAAGGATTCGGGTGACGCCATTGTCAATGCCGACGGCCGCCTGGCGAAGCCGCCGATCGCGCTGGTCGAAGTGCAGGGATACGGCTACCTGGCGAAACAAGCCATCGCGGATCTGTATGCGCGGAGCGGGGATCATGAGCGTGCGCGCCGGCTTCATGCCGAGGCGGAGGCCCTTCGCCGGCGGTTCAATCGGGATTTCTGGATGGAGGAGAAAGACTGTTATGCCCTGGCGCTCCAAGCGGAGGGCAGACCCGCGGCCGTGGTCTCCTCAAATCCGGGACAGGCCCTGTGGACCGGGATTGCCGATTCGGACAAAGCGGAGCGGACGATTCAACGCCTCATGGCCGGCGACATGTTCAATGGATGGGGCGTGCGCACGCTGTCCGATCGGGAGCGCGCCTATAATCCCATCGGCTATCATCTTGGAACCGTCTGGCCGCATGACAATTCCATCATCGCCGCCGGATTCCGCCGATACGGCCGCGACCGCGAAGCGTTGCGGATTTTCGACGGACTCTTCAGCGCGGCGTTTCATTTTCGCGATCATCAATTGCCTGAAGTCTTCTGCGGATTCGGCCGGGAGGACTATCAGATTCCGGTCAATTACCCGGTGGCTTGCCACCCGCAAGCGTGGGCGGCGGGATCCATGCCGTTTTTGGTCGAGACGCTGCTGGGGTTGACCCCGGAGGCGTTCGAGCATCGGCTTCGGATCGTGCATCCGATTTTGCCGCATTTTTTGGATCGGCTTCAGTTGCGGCGGCTTCGCGTGGGGGCCGCTGCAGCGGATCTGGAATTTTACCGCGACCGGCGCGGTGTCCACGTCGAGGTCTTGCGAAAAGACGGTCCGTTGGAAGTGGTTGTCGAGACCGCCACCGAGTAAGGAATGTATGGAGACCGCCACCACGATCGTGGGGTTGCTGGCAGGCACGTTGACGACGATCGCCTTTCTTCCTCAGTTCATCAAAACCTGGAAGTCGAGATCGGCCAAAGATCTCTCGCTGGGCATGTTCGCGGCGTACAGCACGGGGGTTCTGCTGTGGCTGGTTTACGGGTTCCTCATCGATTCGATGCCTATTATCCTAACCAATGCCGTGACGCTGATCCTGGCGTGTGCCAATTTGGGATTGAAATTGAAATACGGCTAGCGGGTATTGGGAAGTCCGACGGCGACTCCGGCCATGAGAAGGAATAAACCAATGAATGCGCGCGAAACGAGCGTATCCGTTGAGAAACCTCAGGATAAACGTTTGGGCCGGCTGAAGTTACCGTTAGGAAAGTACGTAATCATTAACGCGACTTGACCCGTCTCTTAAGGAAGCCTAGCGTAGAAGCGCCATACAGTTTGGACTAGAAACGAAGTCGCTGTCGGCCTTTCCGGTCAAACTTCAAATCTCGTATTGGCTTCTACCGATGAATCCGCAAAATCCTTCAGATGATGCAATTGAAGACTGGCTCAAAACGCTCGGTGTGGCGTCGCGCGGCCAGTGGGATACTCTGGTATTTCTGTACCGCTATCATGCCAGCCTGGTCAGCGCCGAGCACATCGCGTGCCTGTTGGGCTATGCGGTCAATGAGGTCATCGGCGACTTGGATGCCCTGGAGTCCGTGGGGCTCGTAGAGCGCTCGCGGACTTCCCAAGGCGTGCGCCTCTATCAATTCACCAGGCCGACCGACCCCAAGCGGGGCGACGCCTTTGATCATCTTATGTTCGTAGGCGAGAGCCGGGCCATCCGGCTGCTCCTGGCGAGGAAGTGGCGGCCACGCGGGTCGGTCAAGAATATCGGGCATCATTCTTTGCAAAAGAAGTGGGGTGGAAAACGATGGCTCAGAGTGATCTGATTCCAACCGGGATCTCCGGCCTCGATACCATCTTTTTCGGTGGGATCAGCAAGGGCAATATCATCTTGGTGGAGGGTGCGGCCGGGACGGGGAAGACTCTCATGGGGCTCGAGTTCATCTACCGGGGCATCACCGAGCAGAACGAGCCCGGCATGATCGTCGTATTCGAGACGAGCCCGCGGAAGCTCATGCGCGATGCCGCAGGATTCGGCTGGAATTTGGAAGAATTGGAGCAGCAGAACAAGCTGAAAATCATCTTTACCAGTCCGCAGGTGCTCGACCAGGAACTGCGGTCGGCCGATAGCCTTCTGCTGGAGACCGCGGCCCAGATCGGCGCGGTCCGGATCTTTATCGACGGCATTTCACTCTTGCGGACCCTCTCCAACGGCAATAGTAACGGCCACGGCAACGGGGCCGCCTCTTACCGCGATCTCTTGCAGCAATTGATCGCCGGCCTGCAACGCGAGAATCTGACCGCCTTGCTGACGCACGAGGTCAGTGTGTCTCCGGAGCAGACATCCACGATGGAAATCGCGGAATTTCTGGCCGACACCGTGATCGTCCTGAAGCGAGAGTCCCAGCAATCGGGGCTTAGGCGCAAGCTGGAGATCATCAAAAGCCGCGGGCAGGACTTCGAGGCCGGCGCTCATACGCTGCGCATTACCGGCGGCAAGGGGTTAGAGGTGTTTACCCGTGTGCAGGCTCAGTTCCGAGGCGCTGATCAACCGTCGTCCCATGCGAAACGCTCGGCCATCGGCGTCGAGGCCCTCGACACTCTGATGGGCGGCGGCGTGTTCGACGGCTCGACCACGATGACCGTGGGTATCTCGGGAGCAGGAAAGACGGTGCTCGGGGTTCAGCTTCTTTTGGAAGGCGCTCAAAAACAAAACCGGCGCGGCCTTATGGTTTCTCTTGATGAGCATCCCGCCCAAATCCTGCGCAATGCCAAAACCTTGGGCCTCAATCTCCAGGAGCGGGTGGACGACGGCACGATTCATCTCCTCTATGAGTGCCCGCAAGAATTGGATATTGATGCGCATTTCCATCGGGTCACGCAGACGATCGAGCAGCACAACATTGAACGGCTGGTCGTGGACGGCATGACCAGCTACAGTACCGCGCTCGGGGATCAACGACTGTACCGCGACTTCTTTCACGCGCTGGTGTCATTCAGCAAAAATCGGCTGATGACGACCTTTTTCAACTATGAGAATCCGGAATTGTTCGGCGTGTCCCATTACATGCCGGAGTTCGGCGTCAGCTCAATCGTGGATAACATCATTCTGATGAATTTCGTGGAGCTCGGCAATTCGTTGCACCGCGCGATCACGGTCGCCAAATCGCGAGGCAATCCCCACCAGTTCGTCAGCCGCCAGTTCGTTATTGAACAAGGTGGCATCCAGTTGTTGCCCGTGGATGAAAGTAAAGCGCTGCCCGTGTATCCGTTCCAGAGTTACTATGGTCTTTTGAGCCGCGCTCCGGTTCGATTGGGCCCTGATCTGCTACCGCCAAGGGGAGGGGTTGTCCCCGTTACGGAGGCCGGGTAGCAAACGTGTGACGCGACTGTTCACGGATAAGGATACCCATGCCTTCCAATTCTGTTGTCCAATCCATTCCCGCGAATCTCCCGCCATCCTTCCGAGAGGAATTGTTGGATCGTCACGCCTGGCAGCCGATGCTGGAAAAGTATGCTCAGGCCGTGAACCTTGCCGTCGCCTCAGTCGATAAGGACGGGCATTGTGGAACCATCGTGAACGCCCGACCGACGTGGAGCATGGTGAGCGCCAAAGCGTCCTCATCGGTTGGTGATTGCGGGTTCTCCCTGTCCTCGTCCGGGCTCTGTACCTGCGTAGTAGATGCCATGAACACAGGCGACATGGTTTTTGTGCGCGATCGCGTGAGACTGGTGCATTTCGCGATCCCACTGAGATTGGGCGAACATCGGTTGGGCGCTCTGATAGGAGGACAGGTCTTTGACCAATATCCCGACCAATTGGCGCTGGGACACATTGCCAACACAGTACAGCTTCCGCCGGATGAAGTCTGGCAGACGGCGCGCCTGGAACATCCGGTGAAGCGGACCACATTGCGGGTGTATGCGGAGCTCTTGCAGATGATCGGTGATATGTTTCTCCAGAGACGTTATCAAATGCTCATGGATGAACATCGTTTGGCGGAGATGACACGACTTCGTGAAGACTTACAAGAACGTGTCCAGGAGTTAGAGGCATTCGAACGAGCGGTGGTCGGCCGCGAGCTCAAAATGATCGAGCTGGAAAGCGAAATGCAAGCCCTGAAGCGTGAAGCATACAAACCCCCATCTGAATCCTGACCCACCGTCTACGCCTACGCCTACATCGTTTTCGGCCCCATCCCGGCATTTCCTGATATGGATTCATCTTATTCAAAACAAACTGCCTATGTCGTGACGGACGGTACCAACGGCAGTCTCTACAGATCAGCAATTTATTGAGATGTTTGCTCAGCTCATCAATATTCTGCTCGGCGTGTGGTTGATGGCCGCGCCCGACATGATCGGCTATGGAGACGCGGCCCGCACCAATGATCATATCGCCGGGCCGTTGATTGTCAGCTTTGCCATGATTGCGATCTCGGAGGTGACGCGTCCTGTTCGGTGGCTGAACGTCGCGCTTGGGTTCTGGCTGGTGGTCGCGCCGATGCTGCTCGGTTACTGGGGGCGCATCGGCGTGCACAGCGCCGTGATCGGACTGCTGGTGGCGGCCTCATCGCTTGTGCGAGGACAATTCAAGGATCGAGTCGGAGGCGGGTGGAAGGTGCTATGGCGAAGGAATAGTGCTGAGTGCTGAGCGTTGAGTGCTGAGTGTTCGGAACTTCGGAATTCAATGAAATCCGGATCGCTCAGGACTCAGCACTCAGCACTTGTCTAGTAAGGGGAATTAAATGGGTAAACGCGTCCGTTACGCCGTAGTGGGGTTAGGGCACATTGCGCAAGTGGCCGTCTTGCCGGCTTTTGCGCATGCGGCGAAGAACTCGGAGGTGACGGCCCTGGTCTCGGGCGATCCCGTCAAGCTCAAGCAGGTCGGCGCCAAATACAAGATTCCCCGCATCTATTCGTATCGCGACTATGATCGGTGTTTGACGGATGGAGGCATTGATGCCGTCTACATCGCGGTGCCCAACAGTCTCCATTGCGACTATGCAAGGCGCGCCGCGCAAGCGGGCATTCATGTCTTGTGCGAGAAGCCCATGGCGGTGACCGAGCGCGAATGCCGAGCGATGATACAGGCCGCTAAGCGCGCCGACGTTAAGCTTATGATCGCGTACCGCCTGCATTTCGAAGAGGCCAATATGCGGGCGGTGGAGATGGCTCAGTCGGGCAAGCTCGGCAGGCTGCGGTTCTTCAATTCCGTCTTCACCATGCAGGTGCGGGAGGGCGATATTCGCGTTCAGCGAAAGTTCGGCGGCGGCACGCTGTACGACATCGGCGTCTATTGCATCAACGCCGCCCGTTATGTGTTCCGGGCCGATCCCGTGGAAGTCAGCGCCTATACGGTGGGCGGGACCGATCGGCGATTTCGTGAGGTGGATGAGATGGCGAGCGTGATGCTGCGATTCCCCGACGACCGGCTGTCCGCGTTCGTGTGCAGTTTCGGCGCGACGGACGTGTCTTCGTATGAAGTGGTCGGGACCAAAGGCCGCATTCGCCTGGAGCCGGCGTATGAGTACATCGGAGAGCTGAAGCATGAGGTGACGGTCGGCGGCAAGACTCGCTCGCGCGTGTTTCTCGGCGGCGATCAATTTGCTTCGGAGCTTCTGTACTTTTCAAACTGTGTCCTGACCGGCAAGAACCCTGAGCCGTCCGGTCTGGAGGGGATGATCGATGTGCGCATTGTTGAAGCGCTGTACCGCTCGGCCAAGCTCGGCCGGCCGGTGAAAATCACCGGCTCCGGACAGGATGCCTGGCCGGATCCCAAGCAGATCATTCGGCGCCCGCCGGTCAAGAAACCGGCGCTCGTTCGCGTGAAATCGCCGTCGCTATGATGCGAAACAGGCGCGAGGCGAGGGGCAAGGGAAGAAAAGCAAAATAGTCTGTGTTTTTCACCTGGCCTCCAGCCTCGCGCCTCGTGCCTCACGCCTGTGACTTTCAGGTGGCGCCTCGACTGCTAACCAGCGGGCGATCCAGGGAATAAACGGGCCTTGGAGCAGGACGGACGTCAGAACGATAAAGAACACGATGTGAAAGATCGTGTCGGCTTTGGAGATGCCGGCGAGAAGCGGAAAGGTGGCGAGGATAATGGGTACCGCGCCCCGTAATCCCACCCA
>DATFCE010000462.1:0-2936 GCA_035253365.1 Nitrospiraceae bacterium | reverse complement strand
TCGCGGTGCTCTTTCTCATTCCATTGCCGTTCGCGGGCTATTGGCTGATGCGCGAGGTCTACGCCTACAGGCAGCAGATGGGCATTACGCTCATGGGCGGACTTTTGGCGTGGTTGTTTATCATCCAAGCGACCATGATCGGCGCCCTGTTTCTGACCTCCACCTACTACCTGTGGCAATGCCTCGACCGCATGCGCGGCGCGGAAAAATTCCAGCGGTACGTCAAATACCTGGTGTTCGTGATGGCGGTCAGCTTTTTGATTTTTATTACGCCCCACACGATGGTGATGACCCCGGCTGAGTTGAAGGCCATGGGCGGGCAACAGCACCCGGTGCTCGGCAACTATGGCGTCATGTCGGCCAAAAATGGCGGAATCAATATCCTGATCGTCACCACGGTTCTGAGTTTTATCTGGTATCAGCGCGGCAACAAGATTCCCACGGTTTCCTGGGCCAAGTTCGGCAACATCTTCATGGGCTGTTTCTTCGCCGTGGCGGCGGTGAACATCGTCTGGTTGGCCGTGTACGGCTATTACATCCCCGCGAACGTACGGGTCGGCTTGTCGGTTCCCCAGGTGGCGACGACGCTGTCGTGTCTCCTGCTCATGACGCCGTTGAACATCGCCATGCTGCGAGGCGCCAAACTGGCCGGTCCCGTGGAGTGGGGCAAGATGTCGGCGCGTTCTCAGTACGCGCTGATCATGCTCGCAACGGAGTTTACCTGGATGATGGCCTTGATGGGGTACATCCGATCATCCGTCCGCCTGTTCTGGCACGTCAATGAGATCATGCGGGACAACTCTCCCTGGGCGTACACCCATACCGTGGGTTTTGCCGCCAACATGATTTCGTTCAACGTGCTGTTCTTCTGGACGAGCATCCTGTTCGTCTTCTGGCTGGCGTCGCTCGGAGCGAAGAAAGTCCCACAGGACAAACCGGTTGCGGCCCCCGGGATCGTCCCGCAGCCCGCGCATCGATAGGTCATGCAGGCGGATGCCGTGTTGCCGTGGTTTCACCATGCCACGGCGTCTGCTTTGCCCGACGACCCCTCGTGCTGGGTCGTCCGATCAAACTGAATGGTTCAATGAGGAGGAATGGAATGCTACTCAGACGAAGCGGCGCAGCGTTTGTGGCAGTGGTTGTGGGCCTTCTGAATTGGATGGGTGAGGCGCCGGCCGCTCATGCAGAGACGGTTCATGTGATCGTTTCGGCCAAAGTCGCGACGGTTCAGGTCGCGAAGGATGATGAACGAGAGGCGTGGACCTTCGACGGCACCATGCCGGGCCCAGTCATACGCGTGAAAGAAGGCGACACGGTCGAGTTCACACTCAAAAATGAAGCAGACCGGGTTCACTCGATTGATTTCCACGCCGCCAAAACACCGTGGGACAAGCATTTCCAGGGGATTGCCAGCGGGACCGAGGCCTCGTTCACCTGGAAGGCCGAGCATCCCGGCATCTTCTTCTATCACTGCGGGACCGACCCGATGATTCAGCATGTCGCGAACGGCATGTACGGCGCGGTCATCGTAGAACCGAAGCAGCCCTTGGCGGCAGCGGATCGGGAATACGTGATCGTTCAAAGCGAAATTTATCCCTCGCCCTTCGACGTCGACGCGATGTTTACCGGCAAGCCGAAACACGTCGTCTTCAACGGGCGGGCGAATCGTTATCTCGATGAACCGCTTGAAGCACGCCCGGGCGAACTGATCCGGCTCTATGTCGTAAATGCCGGTCCGAACCATTTCTCGGCCTTCCACGTCATCGGCGCGGTGTTCGATCGCGTCTATCCGAGCGGCAACCCGAAAACGTCCAGTACGGGGTTCAAACGGATACCCTGCCGCCGGGCGGCGCCGCCATCTACGATCTGACGATCCCCGATGAAGGTATGTACCCGATGGTGACACATTCGCTTCAGCATGCATTGACCGGGGCGCTCGGGCTCATCAAGGTGTCGGCCGAAGTTTCGCAAAAACGTGTTGACCGCGAAGCACGCGAAGGTCCGGACGTGGCTTCTTCGCACGATGAGCGCCGGACGCAGTGACGGCGGGTGGTAAGTGAGGTCGCGCCGATGGCGACAATCTGAAAGGAGACGACATGACACGACTTACTCTACGGAGATTAGTTATCCTCACGGTGTGGGTGATTGCGGCGGGATCAACGGCTCATGCCGTTTCAGAGCCGGAAGGGACTCATCCCCAGCTTCTGCACGGCGATCGGGTGCTGTTGGGAACGGTCGAGGAGGTCGCAAGCGACCAGGCACGGATCAACACCGGGGAGGTTCAGCCCCGCTTTATTCCCATGAATGTGCGGAAAGCAAAGGGCCTGGCCGATCTCAAGAAGGGAGATCGAGTCGAGGTGACCGTCAATGATCAAAATCTGCTGGTGGATGTGCACCTACTCGGCGAAGCCAGCCACCATCGCGTTGTTCAGGGCCAACTTGTCGGACCGTTGGAGACGGGGCACGACAAGGCGGTGATTAGGACCACGACCGGCACAGAAGAATCTCACTTCGTGCGGCCGGTCGCCAGAAGTAAGGCGGCATCCATACCGGTAGGGGTTGAGGCTGTCTTTCTCATCGATGAACTGGACCAAATCGTCGATGTGACCTTCGGCGGCAAGGAAGCGGTTCATCGCGCAGCGGAGCTCTGGCAGAAGAAGACACCGCTGAAGGGAAATCTCAACCAAGTTCGAGGGGTGGTCTTGCAGCCCTTGGACCGCAATACGATCGGCATCCGAGCCGACGACGGCAACGAGCAGTCGTACGAAGTACGACCGCTCGCCCTGCAAAGGCTGGCGCAGTTATCCAAAGGCGATGCGGTCGTGCTCATGGTGGACGACGAGAATAAGGTGACGGATGTCGCATTTGTGCCGATTCAAAAATAATACGCCCGATCAACGATTGAGTGGCCGCCCAGGCGTCACGGCATGGCGAAT
>DATFCE010000461.1:0-5695 GCA_035253365.1 Nitrospiraceae bacterium | reverse complement strand
ATGATGCAGCGTCTATCAAGACATTCACCGCGCTTGATCTGGGTCTGAACTGGATCGATACCACGGCAATCTATGGATTGGGCATTCCGAGAAGTCGTGGGCCGCGCGTTGAAAGAACGATCGGACCGGCCGTATGTCTTTACCAAGTGCACTCTGTTGTGGGACTCAAAGCGAACCATCCGCCATACGATGAAAGCATCGTCGATAACGCGCGAACTGGAGGATAGTCTCCGGCGGCTTCAGGTCGATGTGATCGATCTCTATCAAATCCATTGGCCGGACCCCGACGCCGAAATCGAAGAAGGCTGGAGCACCCTGGCTGCTCTGAAGCGGGAGGGTAAAATCCGTTATATCGGCGTGTCGAATTTCAACGTCGAGCAGATGGCCCGGGCACAAGCCATCGCCCCGATCGATTCGCTCCAGCCACCCTACTCGATCCTGCGACCGGAAGTGGAAGAAAAGATCCTGCCGTTTTGCCGGCGGCACGCCATCGGCGTCATCGTCTATTCTCCCATGGAGTCCGGCTTGCTGACCGGCAAGATGACGCGCGAACGAATCGCCGCGTTTCCGGCCGATGATTGGCGCCGCGGGCATGCGGAATTTCGCGACCCGCGGCTGTCGCGCAATCTGGAGCTGGTCGAGAAACTCCGAACCATCGGTCAACGGCATGACCGCTCCCCGGCTGAAGTCGCCATTGCCTGGACGCTACGGCATCCGGCCGTAACCGGCGCCATCGTCGGCGCAAGGCGGCCGGAACAAGTCGATGAATTGATCGGCGCGAGCGACTTTCGATTAAGCGAGACGGATATCCGCGAGATCGATTCATGTGTGAGTCGGCACCCTAGCCGCTGATTCCGGATAGCTGGATCTATCTTCCGCCAACTAGTGGGAAGATTTGGATACCACCCTGTATCTTTTTTGATTCGGTTGGTTCTCCTCTTCGCGTCGCCGGCCATCGCCTGAGTCCCTAACCGTTGAATTTTCAACGTGAAGGGCAAACAAAGCACGCTTGTCTTTTGCTCAACATCCTTCGCTCGCCTTGGCATCGCAGTTGCTCATTGCTTGAATAGTCGGCAATCGCGATCCGATTCAACGTAACGATCCACATGCGTGATTGTCGATAAACGCAGACAGACGTTTCAAATGTCATGCAAGAAGGAGCGCGAGGCCGATGAGTGAATGCCGGTCATGTACGTTAGAGATCGCGGGACTCCAGGCGCGGGAACACACTCCCGTCGACAGTCAGCCCATGTTGCTGACAAGAGACTTCGGGCTCGTGTGGTGGAGTCAGGTGGTCTCTCAGGTGGGCGATGGCGTCACCAAGCTGGCATTGCTCTGGTTTGTCTATTCAATTACCGGCTCGGCGCTCAAGACGACGGTGATCGGTTTACTACAGACCATTCCCCCCATCCTCTTTGGTCCGCTGATCGGCGTCTATTTGGACCGGCTGCCGAAGAAGCCGATTCTCATCGGGATGGATCTGACCCGGGCCCTGCTCATCGGCGTCATTCCGTGCTGGATCGGGATCGACGCCTTCACGGTTGATCGCTTGTATGTCCTCGTGTTCCTCCACTCATTCGCCGGCGCGATCTTCGGTCCAGCCTTGACCGCCTCGGTGCCGGCATTGGTTCCTCGCACGCAGTTCACCGCCGCCAACGCCCTGCTGCAGGGCACGACAAGCATCGGCGTGATCGTAGGATCGGCGTTAAGCGGCATCGGGATTGCCGCGTTCAGCTCGCAGGAAGTCCTGTGCGTCAATGCTGCCACCTACGTGCTGTCGGCCCTGTGTCTGCTGCCGGCTCGGTTTACCGGCGTGCATTCCCAACAGCTCAGCCGTCCGGCCTCAATGTCCGTGTTGGGTGATTTAATGGAGGGCGTTCGATTTGCCTTCGTCGGGCAACGAACGATTCTGCTCCTTATCATGACGGCCGCCCTGTACAGCATCGGCACCAGCGCGTTCTCCACGCTGTTTCCGGTCTTGGGGAGGAAGATGTTGGACCTGGGGCCGGTCGAGGTGGGCTACCTCTGGTCGGCCTTCGGCATTGGCTTGCTAGCCGTCTCATTCGGACTCATGAGGCTGACGGCCTGGACTCTCCACCACCGGGTGCTGGGAATCGCGCTTGCCAGCGCAATCAACGGCGTCGCGGTGTTCAGCCTATTGTGGATTTCAAACCGCCTGTGGGCGGCTGTGCTCATGACCGTGATCGGGGCCGGCATCGGCGTGTTCACGCCGATTGCCTGGGGCATCCTGCAGGAATTGTCTCCGGATCACATGGTAGGTCGCGCGCTCACCCTGTACGGCACCGGCGCCATGGCCGCCGCCATCGCGGGAATGGCGACCTTCGGGTGGTTGACCGAGCAGTACGGTGAGCGCGCGAGCGTGATCGGCATCGTGCTGATCATGTTCGCAACAGCGGCGATGGCCGGCGGATTCAGCGGGTGGCTCCGCGCTCAACCGTCTTCTCTCTCGCCGAGTCGCTCTTGAGCCTCCTTCAGGCCCTCATTAAAACAAGGCAATACCCCGCTCCCACAGCAAGAAACTAACATAGCCGACCAATAAGATGAGCGGTGCCGTGGCCGAGGCGACGAGGGCCAGATCACTGAAAGTGAGCGGAGGAGCCTCAATAGAGCAGGCACTTTCGTATTTCCCTTTGGCAACCTCGCGAAGCAGCAAGGCGGTATTTTTGGCGTGGCTCTTGAACCAGAATGAGAAGAGGTCGCCAAAACCGGGAATCGATCCCACAAGGCCGTTGATAGCGAGATTGTAGGCCATCCTCATGAGCACGGACAGCGGCACGCCAAGTTGCCTGGCGTAGAAGAGGATGATGGTCCCGAGCGCTGTGGCAAGCGCATCGCCGAAGATCGGGATCATCCCGATGATGGGATCAAGACCGAACCGCATGGCCGTGCCGGGTACAAGGAACGCATCATCGAGTAAATGCGCGACTACCTGCGACTGCTTCTCTTTCGCACGAACCGGCTCCATGCCGGTCCCAGACTCGGGCATGCAGCATCTTTACCACGTCCGCAAATGATGATCCAGGGCTGAAGCGCCGTCCATCGGTAGAGTGAAAATCCCGGACCCAGCCGGATGATGATTATCTCAACGCCCCGAGGCGTGGCTTTGAGTGGTGATCATACGATCCGGCTCGGGGTTCGGTTGGGGGCGCGGCGAAGGGCCGGGATCGGGTATCGGTCCCGGCACAGGACTGGGCAGCGGGCTGGGGCCAGGATCCGGAATCGGTGGCTCATTCCGAGCCTGCACGGTCATGTCGACTCCTTTCAATTACTGCTCGGCCTTTTGCTCATAGTAACCCGAAATGTGCTCATACACATCCGGCGGGAATTTGAGATCTTTGTAGACATTGCAGGAGTCCGGGTCCTCAGGGTCGGGACAAATCGGAAATTCTTGCTCCCGTTGCCACTCCAAGATCCGCTCGCGTCTGGGCGGGCTATAATCCTTGCCTTGGACTTGCAGGTACAGGGCGCGGGCCTGCTCCTCGGTGACACCCGGGTTCTTCTTCAAGTAAGCCATCATCTCGTTCTGACTTAGAAAATGGCGCGCGATCATCGCAAACACCAAGCGGCCGTAGTGACCGATGTCCTTCTTGGCGTCCAGCGCGTCCAACAAATGCGCCATCATTCCGTTCTTACGAAGATCCTCAACCGCCATCATCATCTCCTACAGTTATGGTGGAGTCGTCTACAGTGAGCAAATTCAATAGACGGCAGGCACGCTCCCGTTCTAGACCGTGTCGCTGCCGAGTCATCTCATGAAATACCGTGCTGTTGCCTGCCGATCGGGCCGTCATAGCGACGGGAGGATTTAAACGGCTCAAACCGGCCGTCCGCCGCATAGGATGCCATCCGCGTTCGCAGCGCATTCATCTCCTGCGCCGTCAGAGGGATGAAACGGCGGGCAAGGCCCACATTCTGCCGCAACACTTCGACGGAATCGATCCCGCTGACAATGGACGCCGTGGGCAGCGTGAGTGCATATCGCAACGCTTCCTCCACAGTGACGATCTTTTGCATAATTGGCTCGCCATTACCGCTGAGTGTCTTCATGCCGATGGCCGCAATTCCTCGCCGCTCGAGCTCCGGCAGCACTTCATGCTCGAAGCTTCGGTATGTGCCGTCGAATACATTGAGCGGGAGCTGGCACGTGTCGAAAGGGAAATCATGACTGAGCATTTTCAAATGCAGGTCGGGGTGCTTGTGACCTGTAAACCCGATGAACCGCACTTTGCCCTGACGTTTGGCATCCAGTAAGGCCTCCGCCGCGCCGCCCGGCGCGAAGTGGTGGTCAGGATCGTCTTCATAGACGACTTCGTGGATTTGCCAAAGATCCAAGTAGTCTGTCCGCAACCGTCGCAAGGACTGTTCGAGCTGTTCCATGGCCACCTTCTTGTCCCGGCCATGCGTGCAGACCTTCGTCATCAAAACGACCTTCTGACGCCGGTCTTCCAGCGCTTTACCCATCCACTCTTCGCTGCGGCCGTCGTTGTACTCCCAGGCGTTGTCGAAGAAGGTAATGCCCGAGTCGATGGCCTCGTGCACAATCCGGATGGCCTCATTTCGGCTGCTGAGCCGGCCGAGATGGGAGCCGCCGACGGCTAGAATGGAGACATCAATACCGGTCTTCCCGAGCGGCCGGCGCGGGATATCTCGGGCCTTCTCCGGTTCATTATCACCGGCTCGACCAAAACTACGGGTCAAGCTCAGTGGACCCGCGATCGCAAGGGCCGAACCAAGAATGCCAAGCCCCTTGAGCATCTGTCTGCGATTGACGATCCGTGCGCCCTTGGGATGTTCCGGGTGGTCCATATTTATCCCCCCGATGGATTCTTTCCGCGAAGTCTAGCCGTGGAGTCATACAAGCGCCATTGCCGGCACGACACATTCTATGCACGAGTCTGCTGAAACCGACTGTAGGACGAATCCGGTATCAATGAGGGGCAGGACGCGGAACGATCGCCTCGAAGACAGCCGAATAATCGACATCTTCAAAACCCTGCTGCATCGTCTCTTGCAGCAGGGCACGCACACCGGCTAGCCCGCTCGCATTCAATCCCACGCTGCCCGCTTCTTTGAGAACAAGATCGACATCCTTCAGCAAATGTTTGACGGGAAAGTTCGGCTTGGCGTAGTCGCGGTTCACCAGCCGGGGAAGTTTCTTGTCGAATGTTGCGGCGTAGAGCGCGCTATCGCGCAGCACGGACATAAACGAATCCACCGGAACGTCTTCGCGCTGAACGAGACCGAGACTCAAGGAAAATGCGACGATCTGCGCGGCAATCAGATGGTTGAGGGACAATTTGAGCGCCGCCGCCGATCCGACCGGTCCGATGAGCCGAGGTTCCGGCCCCAAGCACCGGAGTGTGTCGACCCAACGAGTGAACTGGTTCGGCTCGGCTCCAATCATAACCAGCAATCCGCCGCCTTTCGCCTCGGCGATGCTGCCGAGCACCGGCGCCTCGAAATAGTCTCCTCCCGCGGCGACAACATGATCGCGCAATGTGCGGCTTTCTTCCGGACCGATCGTCCCCATCTGGATGACCGTACGGCCGGCTAATGCGTGCCGCGCGCCAGGATTAAGCAGGACAGCATGAATTGCCGGCGCATCCGCCAAGATCAGGATCACGCATGAGACGGCACGAATAGCGTCTTCGGGGCTGTCGGCGATCGTGATGCC
>DATFCE010000460.1:0-19502 GCA_035253365.1 Nitrospiraceae bacterium | reverse complement strand
GCTGATCGACAAGGAGACACAACTATGAGAGGACCAGAGGTCCGTCATGTGGAATCCTTGCGTCTCCAAGCGGACGCAAGCCGAGAGCAGAATTGGAAACGATGGGGACCGTATCTCTCCGAACGCCAATGGGGCACGGTGCGTGAGGATTACTCGCCGGATGGCTCATGCTGGGAATATTTTCCCCACGATCATGCGCGCAGTCGCGCCTATCGATGGGGGGAGGATGGCCTGCTGGGCATCTGTGATCGCCAATGCCGCTTGTGTTTTGCGCTCGCTCTCTGGAACGGGCGGGACCCGATTTTGAAGGAGCGATTGTTCGGGCTCAACGGCCCCGAAGGGAACCATGGCGAAGACGTCAAGGAATCCTATTTCTATCTCGATTCGACACCCACGCACTCATACATGAAAGCGCTCTACAAATATCCCCAAGCCGAATTTCCCTACCGTCGATTAGTCGAGGAGAACAGCCGGCGCGGAAAAGATGTCCGTGAATTCGAGTTAGCCGATACCGGTATGTTTAACGAAAAGCGTTATTTCGATATCTTCGCCGAATATGCTCAGGCATCGCCTGAGGATATTCTGATCCGCCTCACGGTGGCGAATCGCGGTCCCGAACCGGCGATGTTGGATCTCCTGCCCACGCTTTGGTTCCGAAACACCTGGAGCTGGGGTCGGGCCGGAGAAGGGTATTGGCCGAAACCCCGGATCGTCCGATTCGGGTCCACGAGCCTCTTGGCCGAGCATGAATCGTTGGGGCGGTACACGCTACACGTGGACCCGATTGAAGGCACTGCACCCGCATTTCTCTTCACCGACAACGAAACGAATTATCAGCGGCTCTTCGGGACGCCGAATCCGACTTCTTACATTAAGGATGCCTTCCATGACTTTGTGATCCAAGGCAAATCTGATGCGGTCAATCCTCACGAGTCCGGGACCAAGGCCGCGGTCCGGTATCGCTTGTTCCTCGCGGCCGGTGGAAGCGTGACCATCCGCCTACGGCTGGCCATCGACTCGGCCGCCGTCAGCCCGCCATTCGGCCTATCTTTCGATCGGATCGTGGAAGATCGCCTACGCGAAGCCGATGAATTTTATGCGCACCGGTTGGCGCCGCAACTCTCGGACGACGAGCGTCAAGTGTCGCGACAAGCCTATGCCGGGCTGCTGTGGTCCAAGCAGTTCTATCACTACGTCGTCGATGATTGGCTGCAAGGCGATCCGGCCCAGCCGGCTCCGCCGATGGAACGCCGGCGCGGGCGCAACCACGATTGGGCGCATCTCTATAACCGAGACATCATTTCCATGCCGGATAAATGGGAATATCCCTGGTACGCCGCGTGGGACCTCGCCTTCCACATGATTCCGTTCGCCAAGATCGATCCGCAGTTTGCGAAAGAGCAATTATCGCTATTCCTCCGCGAATGGTACATGCATCCCAACGGCCAGATTCCGGCCTATGAGTTCGCCTTCTCCGACGTCAACCCTCCCGTGCACGCGTGGGCCTGTTGGCGCGTCTATAAGATGACGGGGACCAAGGGCAAGCGAGATCGGCGCTTTCTTGCCAGCGTTTTTCAAAAGCTCTTGTTGAACTTCACCTGGTGGGTGAATCGAAAAGACGTGGAGGGCAAGCATCTCTTCTCCGGCGGCTTCCTGGGTTTGGACAATATCGGCGTCTTCGATCGATCGCGTCCGCTGCCGACGGGCGGCCATTTGGAACAAGCGGACGGCACAGCCTGGATGGCCTTCTATTGCGCGACGATGCTGTCGATTGCGATCGAGCTAGCCGCAGAAGATCCCGTATATGAGGACATGGCGTCAAAGTTCTTTGAGCATTTCGTCGCCATCGTGGATGCGATGAATGCGTTGGGCGGCACCGGTCTATGGGATGAGCTCGACGGATTCTATTACGATCAGCTCCACGTGGAGGGACGAACGATCCCGTTACGCGTACGGTCGCTGGTCGGCATCATTCCGCTCTTTGCCGTCGAAGCGTTGGAAGCCGAGACCATCGATCGCCTCCCGGGTTTCACCAAACGCATGCGGTGGTTCCTGGACAACCGCGCCGATCTGGCGAAACATATTTCATATATGAGAGGAGCGGATGACGGGCACGCCGGCGAGCATCGCTTGCTGGCGATTCCATCGCTCAGTCGCCTGACGCGGGTGCTGAGGTACCTCCTCGATGAAGCGGAATTTCTTTCCCCGTACGGCATTCGCTCCGTCTCTCGGATTCATCGCGACCATCCCTATGTGTTTCATGCCAACGGAGAAGAATTTCGCGTTGAGTATGATCCGGGAGAGTCCACGACCGGCCTTTTCGGCGGCAATTCGAATTGGCGGGGCCCGATCTGGTTTCCGATCAATTACCTGCTGATTGAATCGTTGGAGCGCTATCACCATTTCTACGGAGACGGCTTGCGGGTGGAATGCCCGGTGGGCTCCGGCCGGATGATGAACTTGAAAGAAGTGGCCGGTGAGCTGGCGGCGCGTCTGTCACGAATCTTTCTTGCGGATGCGCACGGCCGCCGGCCGTGCCACGGCGACGAGCGCCGGTTCGCCGATGATCCTCACTGGCGGGATCTTGTTCTCTTCTACGAATATTTCCACGGGGAAACCGGCCGCGGCGTCGGCGCCAGCCATCAAACCGGCTGGACGGCGCTGGTCATCCGCTGCCTTGAAGCCAGGGCGAAGCATCGGATGTAGTTCTGAGTGCTGAGCCGACGACCAAAGGACCGAATTTCTAAAGAAGCATCGGCCTGATCCCCTCGCCGCCTGAACCGACTCCTATTCTGTACGATCGATTCCCCACTGAGACTAGTTGTGAAGATCACAGACATCCTTTCAATTCTGCTAATCGTTGGTCGGCCAGGAAATCGCGTACCCTGGCTCGCTCATGTTTGAGATCGTACTGGGCTTCAACTTCCTCTTGGAGTGGCGTTGCTTCGAGCAGCTCACAGCAGCGTTCCATTGGTGTATGTCCGCTGAGCGCGCTGTGAGGCCGATGCCAGTTATAAAAGAATTGCCACTCCTCTATGCGATCCGGAAGGGAAGGATCGTCCAGATCCACGGTTGAATAAAATTCGACCCAATCGGTCTGTTGCGAACGTTCCACTTTGCCGTTGAGATGGGGGGCGCGAGGGCGCGTCGGCCGAAACTTAATACAATATTGTCGCAGGGCCTCTTGGAAGGTCGTCCCGAAAAATTCTCCACCACGGTCTGTCTGAACACGCTGAATGGGAAAGGGGAAGCCTTCCATCATTCGATTCTCAAGGAAGTGGACGGCATTGACCGCAGTACGGGCGGGATAGAGGCCAAGCACGCGCAAACGTGTGCAGTCATCGACAGCAGTGTACTGGAAGCGGCCCGACGCGACCTTCATGGTATCCAGCTGAACCCGATCCCCAGGCAATGGCCGGCTGTACCGCCGTATCGCATCAGGTGGACGCTTCCGGACGAGCGGTGCTCGCCCAGAGGTCCGAAGCACCTTCCAGATCGTAGCCGTGGACAACCGAAGATCATGATGACGCAGCAGTTCAGCTTGAATCCGTTTAGGACCAAGCTTGCGCTCATCACGCAACGCGAGAATGAGATTGATGCGCTCCTGAACCAAGGCGCGGCGCGGCGAGTGATGAGGCCTGCGGCTCAGGCTTACTAATCCCGCATCTCCCTGCGCCTCAAACCGACGCCACCACAGTCGTAGGGTAGGACGGGTAATTCCACAGCGCCGACACACCAGACCAGCATCCTTGGTTTCAGCATAGAGCTGTATCCAGATTCGACGGCGCCGTACCTCATGTTCGTCGCTGATCATAGAGCCGGAGTCTACATCAATTCATTGAAAGGATGTGTGTGATCCCGACATCTAATCCTCACATTTTCTAGAGCCATTTCGTTCCATCCGGCTAACCCAAGAGTTCCTTTGGGATGTTACCTCCGTTATCGGCAAGTTTCTTCATCACGGTCTTGTGCAGCCACATGTTCATTTGCGCGGAATCGCCCATTTTCTCAGCAGGGCATCCAAGTTCAGTCGCCAACTCCTTTCGCGCGGCGAGACTACTGTCCAGCCCGAGGAGTTTCAGGAGGTCTACAATCGACACTTTCCAGTTGAGTTTTTCTTTGTGCTTCGCAGCGAGGCCTTCAAGCTTGGCGACGACATCGACTGTAGTCATCGGAGCGGAGGCCGTGGCTTGAGGTGCCGCAGGTTCCTGCGCCGGCGCAGCCTGTGCAGCAGAACCGCTAAAACCGAGTTTCTCTAGAATTGTGCTGAAGAGACCCATAGCGGCTCCTTTGTATTTTTGGTGAAGGTGAAAGATACGCTGACATCATCGATTCATCGATCAGCATCTTTCTGCCCAGTCGTGAAACTGGAAAAGATGTTCTGTTGACCGACTACCTTCGATCAACGTACGGGCAACGAGAAACTCACGCGTCTTATAGCCGAAACCTCACGCCTCGTGTGCCGAACACGGTTCTAGCGGCAGAGATTAGATGGCTCTCGCCTCCCATGTCTGTCGGATATGTCCTACGTTCGTTGAAAGCCATACCTGATGAGTAGAGGACTTGGTTAATGGTGCGGTCCAATGGTTCGCAGATGCCATCGCCTTCTCTAGAGACTACACTCGCCTTGCCCTATTAACCGATAGTCTCGAACGGCAGAGAAACTCATACTTCACCTAACAATCTCTCTGAGCATTTAACAAAAGGAGCTTTCATGACTAGACTGTGGTTACCGAGCCTGATTGCGCTCGTCTTTTTCGCAGCCTCACCGATGCCTGACGCGGTTGCGCGTGATAAGAGCGGCGTCCTCAAGGCAAGCGACCTGATCGGCAAACGGGTCCAGGATACCGAAGGAAAGAAGCTGGGTGACATCAAAGATTTAGTGATCAATCCCGACGAGGGTGACATTGAATATGCCGTGCTCGACTTTGGAGGGTTTTTAGGCATCGGCGATAAATATTTCGCGGTTCCATGGGACGCATTTGATTGGAGCGAGAACCAAAAGTCGCTGGTTCTTGACGTGAAGAAGAGAGACCTCAAGAATGCGCCCGGGTTCGATAAGAATAACTGGCCCGATATGTCGGACCCAAAATGGAGCGTCACGGTCTACGAGTTTTATGAGATTCCGGTTCCCGCTCCCAGGAACGAAGAGCCGAAGTCCGGTAAACGATCGCGGCCGCAAAGCTCTCAATAACGTGGGTCGGCTGATGGATTCTATGATTTTAAGGAATGTCGAATATATCCTGACGGGAGGATAAAAACGATGAAGATCATATCACTACTCGTCGGTCTCTGGCTGATTGGGACGGCTTCGCCGACCTTCGCGCAGCGCGCGATTTTGCCGCACGGTGATCCAACCGTTGAAGGAGATTCCAACGAGCAGACTTCTAACCAGCGCCGTGAGGAAATCCGCGATCAACGCTTGAAGCAACAGGGACAGGGTGAGAACTACCGGATTGAAGGCGGCCCCACCAAACAAGAACAAGGGCACAGCCCCGGCAGAGAAAACAAGCAAGCTGAGACCGGCTTGTCAATTCCCGGAAGACAAGACACAGGGTTGTCCGATCCCACCGTGAATCCTGGCCAAGCGGGAAAGCCCACTAATCGTTGACCATCGCTCGCTCTTATGACAGCGGCACTGACAGCGGCACGTTGGACGGATGGATGATTCAACTCATTGATTTCCGTCCGGCGTGTCGTATTTTTTCATGGCCTCATTGTACTGTTTGGGACTGGCTTTCGGATCGGGAATGCCCGTACTTGTACCTCCGGTTCCCTGTGACGTCGGAGACGGCTTGGACACCTCCTTAAGCGCGTGATCCGACGGTGCAGAGGTCTTAACCGCCACGTCTCCCAACGAAACGATCCCCACTAATTGCTTGTCACGGCTCACGATCGGTAGACGTCGGATTTGCTTTTCTCCCATAATGCGTGCGGCCTCATCGACATCCTGATCTTCAAAGCAATACACCAGATCAGCGCTCATGGCGTCCTCTGCCTTGGCCATATTCACATCGCGCCTTTCGGCAACGACCCGGACGACAATGTCTCGATCCGTCAACATTCCCCGTAAACGCGAACCATCACACACGGGGATTGCCCCTATGTCCAGTGTTTTCATTTTCTGCGCCGCCTCTTGCACGCCGGCCGACGGCGTAATCGTTTCGACATTACGGGTCATCACATCCTTTAAGAGGCGTGCGCTGCCGGTTTGTGTAGCCATATTTGCCTCCCGAGTATCGCTGCTGACTGTTCGCTTCTTACTTACTTCTTGTCCGACTGTGGCATGACCGGAATGTCCTCGCCTAGTTGGCTTTGCTCACATTGATTGTCAGTCACAGAGAGGTCGGACAGCGGCTCGGCGTACATCAGGCCTCTTGACCGCCGGTGATTTAGGATTACCTTCAGGCATGAATGCTTCGACGGTTATTTTCCACGGCCGTCAGCACAGCGATAGGCCGCCATAGGGGGCGGGAATAATAATGAGCTCAGGGAAAGGAGGATATGACCCATGAACCTCGTACGTTGGGATCCATTTCGTGAACTGGAGGAAGTCTCAGAAAAGTTGAACCGGGTGTTTAATCGTCAACCTGTCCGGGGAGAGAAGGGGAAAGAGACCATGACCGTCGCTGATTGGATACCGACCGTGGATATCAGCGAGACGGACGCCGAGTATCTGATCAAGGCGGAACTGCCCGAAGTCAAGAAGGAAGATGTGAAGATTATGCTGCAGGAAGGGGTGCTCACGATCCAAGGTGAGCGCGCACAGGAAAGGGAAGAGCGGGGGAAGAGGTATCACCGTGTCGAGCGGGCATATGGAAATTTTGCACGGAGCTTTACCTTGCCTGACTACGTTGATGACACGAAAGTCACAGCCGAATATAAGGACGGAGTCCTCACGCTGCATTTGCCGAAATCAGAGAAGGCGAAGCCTAAAGCCATCGAGGTGAAGGTTGCCTAATGGCGGTGAGATTCTAGAACGTTAATTCGCCATCGCAGAAGGGAGGTGAGCACGATGATGGATATGAGTTCGATTCTTGATGCGACGTTGACCTTTGTCGGGATGGTGGCTGTCCTGGTAATGGGAGTCTGGACCTTGTCCTCGGCATCCACCACCGTGTCCACCACTTCGGAGTATCCTCAAAACGACCCGATCTCCAGCGAGGTACGAAGGGCCGCATAAGGATCGACCTGGCTTGGATAATGTGACTTTCACATGAGGGGCGTGCGGGGCTTCAAATCCCTGTCCCGCCCCTTGCTGTCTGGGTTGAGATTACCGGCAAAACTCATAGACAGTGGTCCAGACAATGGCCGCCATTGAACTGCTTAATTGCTTTGGATGTTCTTCGACGTACCGGTCCACGAGTTCGACGACATGCGCGGGGGAGGGCTTCTTGTCCTTTAGGCATGGCATGAACGTCTCAAAAGTTGTTCCCAAGCCGGTAGACGTCTCGGGCACTTTATTCTTGAGAAGCTCCGCGAGGTTCGCTTCATGCATCCAGCTTTCTATGACGCCGGTGATGTACATGACCTTCCAGTCCTTCACCAGTTCCTGCCATTGATGTCCATCTACGGCCACCACGGGCAGAGGTAAAGACACAACCATAGCTGCATACACGATTGCGACGGCCGCTTTCATGAGATGCCTCGGTCGGATACTTCAGCGAGTGCCCGAAACTCTTTGTAGTTTAGAATCCGATTCCCACACCCACGCCGCCGCCGCTTCTGCGTCCGCCGAACCCGATTCCCGTTCCGCCGAAAATCCCAAATCGGGGGCCGGGGGCAGGCCCGGCATAGGCCGGTTGTCGTTCCCATACTTTGAGGTGCTTCACCTGGACGGTGGGATAGTTATATTCGGTCTCGTCGAGGCGGCGAGTGGTTGTGCCGGTCACTTCTCCGACAATGGTGACGGGAGTACCTTCAGTGAGGGTAGCGGGATCCAAGAAATCAGGTTCCAACGCCAAGAATCGCCCTTGCGACTCTGCCCGCTCATGGTCCGGTCGTTGTGCACGGTCGAGCGGCAGTTGCAGTATCTCGAGTTGCGTGCCTTCTTTCAACCGTTTGGCCCCCAGCACTTCGCCACCGAGGACCACGAGTCTTCCGTTATAAGTGGTTGGAGATTCCTTGAGTTCGGCGAACGTGACGCTGTGATCCAGTTGTTGCTCTAAGTCTTGAGGGATGACGCGCTCCGATGCGCACCCGGACAGTGAGACGATGCATATGAGGAGAGCGCAAAGGCTTCCGATCTGGCGCATGCCAAATCCTACCCTACCCGGCCTTGTCGGCGCTGTCAGTGAAATTGAAAATGATAAGCCCATGGCGGCTGGGCTTGTAGTCCGGATACGGAATTTGTGAGCGTCCGGAGGCCGAAGAACGAGCATATCCGACTCAGCGTTCCGAGAGATGTTTCCGAACTTCTTGGACATAGCTCTTGAACGGATTCGGCATCAGAAACGGCTGACGGCCTCGCAGCTGAAACGCCGACCAGTTGATGACATAGGCAGGAACGAAGCGTTGCTCGGGGTGGACGCTTTCTTTTTCCTCAGGCGGTCCGCACGCCAGCACATGACGCACGAGCTCACCGCGGCCGAATGCGCGAGTATTGCGCGGCGGATGTTCCTGCGCCAACTCCACCGCTTTGTCGGTCGTCACGCGCGGGGTCCGGCCTTCGTCCTGTAACGCCAAGTACAATCCCTTCTCGGGATGCAGATTGTGATATTCGAGATCCAAGCTCTTGAGCATCGGGTCGTCCCAATCCACGTGCTCCGCCTCGCGATACGACTCCAGCAACCACAGTTTGGAGGCCCAATCAACCCGCCCGATCAGCTTCGTGTAGTCGCCTCGCAGATCGGCGAGCACTGCTTCCCACTGTTCAAGGACCCAGTCGGTTTCCTCGTCCTGACCGGCGTATCGATCACGCGCGGCTCCAAGATATCGCTCCTGCACGTCAATGGCCGAGATCGTCTTGCCGGATGCCAGCGTGACCAACCATTGCCGTTCTTGGTCTCGTGAAATCTCTTTGAGCGCGTCCACCGGCTCTTGAACGGCAAGCCCCTCCGGCGCCTGTCCCTCCTCGATGAGTTGCAGCACGAGCGCGGTCGTGCCGATCTTCAGGGCCGTGGCGACCTCGGCCATATTGGAGTCGCCGAGCAGGAGATGAATACGGCGGTAGTGGTTGGGGTCCGCCAAGGGTTCGTCCCGCGTGTTGACGATAGCCCGATTCTGCTGCACCCACTCGAAGAAATCGTTGACGATGTGATCGGAGCGTTGCGAGATCTGAAACGGCACGGTCACGCGCTCGCCCGCGTTGCGCAACCCGGGGCGGCGAATGATCAATTCGTCCATCGGCACCCAGCCGTCCGGCGTGCCCGTCGCGCCGACCCGGCCGGTTCCCGTGAAGATCTGGCGCGTCACGAGGAACGAGACCAGTTTCCCCAGTCCCCGGCGGGTAAATGGGAAGGCGCGGGACACCAGATAGTTCTCGTGCGAGCCGAACGTCGCGTCGGTTTCGTGATCGATGTTGTTTTTGATGAGCGAGGTATTCTCGCTCAGTCCCATGTCCTGGAGCGCGTTCTGTAACAATTGATCGCCCGCCCGATCGGAGGCCACCAGATCGGCCAGGGTGCCGCATTCAGGAGAGGCATATTCCAAATGCCCCATGTCGAGATAGATTCGTCCCGCGTTGGTGAGGAATCCGCCGTTGCCGGGCGGCTCGTCGTGGCCGCGATAATGGACATCCAACACCCCGCGTTGTTGAATGTGAAAGATGTGATCGCGAAGGCGATGGGCGATCCAGGACGGGGAGTGATCCGGACGATCTTGGTGGATTAGCAAGCCGTATTCGGTTTCGAGGCCGAAGATTTTATTGAGCATGGATCAGGCCGGCTGCTTGAGAGATTTCGGCAAGAGACCTGCCAACTCGTCCGGTTTAAGCGCCCGATATTTCGATGATCCGGGAATCTGGCGATCGAGGACGGCGCACTCAATGGTTTTGGCCGCCATTGTTTCCCGCAAGTGAGCCTGGAGGGCGACGGGGTCAAGTTCCTGCGCTCCGGCAACATTCTTTGCCTCAGGGACATCCCTCTCGGCATCCTCGTCGAAGGCGCGCTGAGCGAGCGAGCCGACCGCCCACGCCCGCATTGCGATGTCCAAGGCCTGGTCTAATGACGCCGACACCGATCCGGAGACTTTTTTCACATACTCGGCCATGTGAGCCTGCACATCCGGGGTGGCGGCGATGGCGGCGAATCCCGCCGTCTCCTCGAACGTCCCGTCGTAATTGATCGTGAGAAAGGCGTCTTTGCCGGGTTTGGCGCCGAGCTCGGCCAAGAGAATCTTGACGATGAACGGAGCTTTGTATACTTCTTCAAATGCCTGTTTGATGGCGGGCGCCAACCCGTACTTGACCAGGCGTGACCCGGTGACATCGGATGGCGAGCGATTAAATCCTTCCGTATGGGCGAGTTCGAGCAAGCTGAAGCGCAGCTTCTCCAGATCGGCCGGATGCCCCATCCCGCCCAAAGCAATCCGATCGTAAATTTCGTAGAGCTTCGGCGTGCCGCGGCTCACGGTCAGTAGCAGGATGCCGTCCGCGTAGGCAAGCCCCACGACCGGACTGCCTTGCTTGAACTGCTCGTCGAGATACTGCCGTCGATTACCGACGGCCTCGACCCAGCGGTAAGGTTCCTCATACATGGCGTAAGACCTCCAGGCTGTTGAAAAAGGCCTTCAGCTTCGTTCTCGTATCGCTCAAGCCTTCAACGTACCCAAGAGTACGCCTCAGGCTTTCGCTCACTGCGGCCTCGCTGCAAGCCTTTTTGAACAGCCTGCTTCATTATTATTATCATTGACGGACGGCACGCAATACCTTGGATTCGAACAAGGGTTTAAGAGAGTCCTGCGGCACCGTGTGGACGCCGGATTCCCTGATCAGCTTCACAACCGGATAGAGATTCGCGTCGTGATTGACCCCCCCGGTGGCGGAATCAAACTCCGCGGCACAGGTCAACAGACGCAGCGCCTGGGTCGTCGCCTCTTCCTCAGGCAACGCGCTGAGCGGTTCATCTCCCCAGACATTGAGGTAATGAAGGATGCCGCGGATGGTCGGCGATCCGGATCCCGACACCGCGTATTCCACGCCTTCGAATTCGGCGCCCAGGATGTCGTAAAAATAAATTTTGGCCGCGCCTTGGTCGAAATCATATCCGGCAAAGATCGGCGCGACCGCGCCGGTGCCCGCGAGCGCCGCAGGAACATTTTCCTTCAGCAATTTGGAGACCGCCCGCAGCTTGCCCTCGAAGCTCAATTCTTGGAGCTGCGTGCGACGATAATATTTGAACGAGTGCTCCAAGATGCGGGCCATTTCATACGCCGTCGCCGGCACGCCGGCGATGGCCATCAGGCTGTAGCGATCCAATTCCAATACCTTATCCGTCCGGTCATACATCACCATGTTGCCCGCGGTCGCGCGGCGATCGCCGGCGACCAGGACGCCGTCGCGATATTTCATCGCCAGAATCGTCGTCCCGCGCGTAATCTCCACATCGGACCCCTGCCCCCGAGCCTCGCCGCTCCCCTCACACGTGCCGAACCGATATCCCTGTTCCTTCAGCAATTGCAGAAAATCACCCTGCATCCCCATAGACTCGTCTCCTCGTCCAGGCGCGAGGCGAGAGGGTAGAGGTAGATTGGACTGGCCTATCGCCTCTCGCCCCGTGCCCCGCGCCTCTCGTTATTCTCCCGTCCGCTGCCGGTATCGCTCCGCCTGTTTGGGATCGACCTTGCGCATTCGCTTCAGCAAATTATCTTTGTCCGGCGAGCCCGTGTCGGGCCGCTTCGGGCCGCCGCCCTCTTCAGAAGGATTGGCCGGTTTCGGCATCGGATCGAAAGGCCGCTCCCTCCGCTCCATTGCCGGCAAGGTTCCTTCCACTATCGAAATCAATCTCATGGCTCTATTCCTTTCGTCGGTCCCAGGCTTCGATGGCCTCGGCCGGTGAAGCTGATGTCTCCAAGATATGCGTTAAATCTTTCACGGCTTCGGGTCGGAAGAGATCGCCCATCTCCAACACCTTCGGCACCAACAGGCCTTTGAACTGCACCCGCTCCCATTGCACGGACTTGATCTGATCCCGAAACCGCCGAATGCACAGCCCCCGAATACCGCCACGTGTGTCCTGAGGCCCAACGGCGATGGCCTGCTCGATGTCGGTCTCCTGGGTTAATCGAAACGTTTTGCCTTCCGCTTCCAGTCCAAGGAACAGTCCGCGTTCGGGATCGATATTGTGGTATTCGAGATCAAGGCTGGCGAGCCAAGGATCATCCCAGGCCACCCGTTCCTCGCGCACGAACGTCTCCAGAAGCCACAGCTTGGTGATCCAATCTACTCGGCCGATTAATTCCGACCGGTCGCGAGGAAGCGCGGTCAGGACCTCTTCCCATTCTCGCAGGATCCAATCCGTTTCCTCATCCGAGCCTCGGAGCTCTCGCCGGGCCGCGAGATAATAGGCGGTCTGCAACTCAAGCCCTGAAATTGTCCCTCCGCTCTTCAGCCGAACCGTGGTCTTCAGATCCAGGTCGCGCGAAATGGTTCTGATTGCCGAAACAGGTTCCGCGAGCTCCAACATCGGCGCCACGCCGCGCGTGATCAGTTCAAGCACCAGCCGGGTCGTGCCGACCTTCAAGGCCGTGGCGTACTCGCACATGTTGGCATCGCCAACGATCAGATGCAGCCGCCGATACCGTAAACGATCGGCATGCGGCTCGTCGCGGGTATTGAGGATCGGCCGGTTGTGCATCGTATCGACACTGAGATCCGTCTCCATGAAGTCGGCGCGCTGCGAGAGTTGATACGCCCCGGGGTGAAACCCGCCCTCCTGCGTTTCGATGCCGACTTTCCCGGTCCCCGCGATGATCTGGCGGCTGACAAGGAAAGGCAGAAGGCCGGCCGTGAGCGCCGCGAACGGAATCGAACGCGGCACCAGGTAATTATCGTGACAGCCGTAACTGTGGCCGTGGAAATCGGTGTTGTTCTTGTACAGTTGCACGTGCGGGCCGCCGAGCGCGCGATGGCGCCGTGTGGCGGCGCGATGCAGAATCCGCTCTCCGGCGCGGTCGTGCGCGACCAGATCGCGAAGCGTCCGGCACTCCGGCGTGGAATATTCCGGGTGCGTGTGATCATTGTAAAAGCGGGCGCCGTTCGGCAGCACCAGATCGCTTTTCATCTCGTGAAACGAGAAGGGCCGATGCGCGTCCAGCTTGGCGAATTCATCTTCTTCCCGATCCTGCTGCAGACCCGACACCCGAAATCCGCGCGCATCCTCATGGGGATCCTCGCCGCTGTAATCCCACGTGCGTTCGAAGGAGGCGGTCAGATAGGCTCGCACCAGTTCCATCGATTCCACCACCGGATCGACGGACGCCAGATCCTCGCGGGTGATACCGTATTCTGTTTCGAGGCCAAATAAGCGCATGTGAAGAATACGATTTGGTTATCTGGTGATTTGGCGATTTTCCGGAGTCTTTAAGTCACCAGATCACCAAATCGCCAAATTCCTAAATGATCTGTCCCACCAGCCGTTCTTCGGTGGGGCGTCCTCTGCGGAACGACGAAATGCCCACGACCTGCTCGGGATGATGATCGAGCAATTTAAGCCATTCTTCGGCCGCATCGTCCGGCGGCAACATCTCGCCTTCGCGGAATTCGGCGTTGGCTGACGCAAGGAGGTCATCCACGGTCAAACCGCCCTTTTCAACATCCTCATGAGCGATGGATGAAATCGCCCGTTCGATCGCGCGCTCTTTTGCACGCTGGACGATCGAGGCCAAAATAGCGCCGCTGATGAGGTCGGCTCGATACAAAATCTTGTGCTGACCGCTTCGGAGCCGGATCGACAAGATCCTCGTCTCATCCGCTCGCCGGAACAGGGAGCTGATGGTCTGTGCGACCAGCGATCCGCATGCGGCCGCCCGGTCGCCGCCGTGCGCCGCGAGCAGCGCCTGATCCAGCGGAAGCTCCGGAGTGAGATAGACCTTCAGAATCTCCGCGGCCTCGTCGCGCCCGGGACGGCTCACCTTGATCTTGCGATCGATCCGGCCGGGCCGGAGTACCGCCGGGTCGATCAAATCGGGCCGGTTAGACGCCAGAATAATCACCACATCCCGAAGCGATTCGATGCCGTCCATTTCAGAGCAGAACATCGGCACCAGCGTGTTGGAAATATTAAAGGACCGCATTGCGCGACGCGTGCCGAGGACAGATTCGGCTTCATCGATGAAGATGAACGGCAGAAAACCGGCTTTGCGCCGCGCGCGCGCCTGAGCGAAGAGATCACGCACCATGCGCTCGGATTCGCCCAGCCACATGTTGAGGATTTCCGGTCCCTTGACATGGAGGAAGACGCCGCCGGTCACCGGCGGACGGGCCGGTACGTTGGACTTCGTCTCGCCGACGAGCTTTGCGAGGCTTGCGGCGGCGGCTTGCCCGATCAACGTCTTGCCGCAGCCGGGCGGGCCGTACAATAAAAATCCCTTCGGCTGGGTGAATTTGTATTGCGTGAAGGTCTCGGCATGGAGCAAGGGATATTCGATGGCCTTGCGAATCGCGTCGATCGCGGTCTGCTGCCCGCCGATTTGCTCCCAAGTCACGGTCGGCACTTCATCCAACAGATGCGTCTCGGCTTTTCTGTCCGGCAGTCGCTCAATGGCGATGCGGTGGCTCGGATCGATGCGCACCTCGTCGCCCGCCTTCAACTCGACGCCGAGCAGGTCGCTCGACCGCTGAAGAATTAGGGCCTGGCGTCCCGGCTCCTGTTCGAACCGAAGGCGTCCGTCGGGAAGAGCCTCTGCCACCTTCAAGACCGGGCCGTTCCGGTCGTAGCCCAGGGTCTTGATTAGCGCATAGGCTTCATTGACGAGGATCTGCGTGCCGATCTTCAGTTCCTCCGGGGTGACCCGCGGATCGATGTTGGTGTAGTACTCGGCGCCCCCGACCATGATCCGGGCCAATCCCTCCGCAGGCAGCTCCAACAGCGTCCCGATTCGATTCGCCGGAGCCGTGAGCTTGCCGACCACCTCGCTGAGCTTTTGGAATTCCGCCTCGCGCTGCTGGCGGGCGACGCCGTCTTGCAGAAGAAGATGCCGAAGCTTGAACAGAATCTTCTGCCGGGGATCATCGTCGGGCACCGCCGCCAAACATTCGTCGATCAAGACGAGCGGATCGTTGCGATCGTGATGATCGGAGCCGGACCGAGGGTTCATGTGTTCTCTGGCGCTCTTTCCCGGATCGCGGTGGTCGCTCATGGGTCCTCCTACAAAAGGCGAACGGCTTATGCTACCACACTCGACCATCGGAGTTCCTGCAGGAGACTTGCCGCCCTGCTCCGATGGAATGTTGTGCAGCTCCGTTTTGAAAAGTGACGAAGAACGAACAGTCACATGAGGTCGAACGCCCGTACTGACATCGACTGCCTTGACAAGTCAGCATCGCATTTCTACACTCGCAAGCCTTACTCATTCCGGATGGACGAGGAGCGAGTGTACGACCTCGCGCGGTTTACTCTCCGCGATATGACCGAATGCGCCGCCGCGCTCCGCACGCTCGGCGCAGGCGCAGCTTCCCTGGAAGAAGTGACTGATCGGATCGTTCGATACCTGTTCGATTACCTTGGTGACGAGCGAACGAAAGCACATGGCTGCGCCTTGGTCCGCTTTTTTAAAACCTATGCCTATGGAGACCTGGACGAGGATTCTCAACGCTTTGTCCAAGACATGCTCGGTCGGCCTCCGAAGTCTCCGGCCATGAAATGCCTGACCTTGACCGCGACCGCCGGCGAGCAGCCGGACTGGAATGTCAAAGGTCGATCGCGGCGATACAAGGTCGTGCCGCTCGCCAGCCCGCAATTCGTCGCGCAATTCCCGATGCTGACTCAACTGTTCAAGCAGTTCGGGGTCGAGATGCAAACAGATCGGGAGCCTGACTCAGATCTGTTGATGGACTGGGATGAGAAAACATACAACGTCTTCTATATCCCGGATGCCGTCGACAGTCCGTATGTGCCGGTGCAGCAGGATTTTGTGGTCGCCTGCGGAATCCGATCGGTGCTCGGGTTCGGCGGGATTTTGCCGTCGAACGATCTCTTCACCGTCATTCTTTTCTCAAAAGTCAGCGTGCCTCGAGAGACCGCCGAGCTTTTCAAGACCTTGGCGGTGAGCGTCAAATTGGCCGTGCTACCGTTTGCAAGCCAGGCGTTCCACTCCCAACCGCCTGAAGGCGGCTTGCGCGGTGAAACCGCGACCGAAGCGTCCCGCACCGGTACGGAAATGCAATGGCGGCGCTCGCAAATCACGGCGCTTGAGCAGCTTCTGGCGGTGCACGAGCGAACCGTGATCGCGGACTACACCCAACGCGCGCGCGCCGAGACGGCGTTACAGCAATCGGAGCACCGGTTTCGGAGCCTCGTGGAGTGCGCGCGCGACATCATCGCCGCCATCGCCAAGGACGGCACGATCACATCGCTGAATCCCGCCTTCGAAGCGGTCACGCAATGGGCGCCGTCCGAATGGATCGGCAAGCCGATTGCCCCCCTCGTGCACCCGGACGATCTGCCGACGGCCAGGGAACTCTTTCGGTATGTCATGGAAAAGGGAACGGCGCTGACGTGGAGCTTGCGGATCCGGACGAAGCAACACGAGTGGGTCACCGGCGAAATCGTGGGAGTGCCGCAAACCGAAGACGGCTCGGTGGTCGGCGTGCTGGCCATTACCCGCGATATCACCGAACGCCGTGCAGTGGAAGAGGCGTTGCGGCACAGCGAAGAGCAGGTCCGGTCCATCGTGCAGTCCACCAGCGACGCCATTCTGACGATCGATGCCGAAGGATGTATTATGTTTTGGAATTCCGGCGCGGCGAAGATGTTCGGCTATTCGGCGCAAGACGTCATTGGGAAGCCGGTAACCATCATTATTCCCGAACGATTTCGAGAAGCCCATGAGCGCGGCATCGCGCGCGCGCGGGCGGCCGGACGGGTGACGGTGACGGCCAGCATGTTCGAACTGGTCGGCCTGCGCAAAGACGGGACCGAATTCCCTCTGGAGTTCAGCCTTGCGTCCTGGACGGAGAAATCGCGCTTGTTCTTTACCGGCATCATCCGGGATATCACCGAGCGCAAGCGCGGAGAAGAAGCGTTGCGCGCGAGCGAAGAACGGCTGCGGATCGCGCTGGATGCCGTCCACATGGGTATCTGGGATTGGAACGTCGCCACGAACGCCATTACCTGGTCGGACCATGTCAGACATATCTTCGGCGTCTCCGAAGACGCATGGCCCGGCACGTATACAGCCTACCTCTCGCTCATCCATCCTCAAGACCATGACAGGGTCGTTCAGGCCGTCACCGACTGCATCGAGAAGAGGGCCGAGTACAGCGTGGAGCATCGGATTATCTGGCCCGATGGAAGTCTGCACTGGGTCGCGTGCAAGGGCGACGTGTTGCGGGATGATGGGGGAAAAGCCGTCCGTATGCTCGGCACGGTCATGGAGATCACCGATCGCAAGCTGACTGAGAAAGCGTTGCAGGAGATACGCGAACGATTTATCGCAGCGTTTGGCTATGCTGCGATCGGGATGGCCGTCGTGGCGACGGATGGCCGGTTTCTCCAAGTCAATGAGGCCTTATGCCGGATTCTCGGCTATTCCGGGTCAGAATTGCTGGGCATGACCTTCCAGAGCATCACTTACCCGGATGACCTGCCCCTGAACCTGGCACGCCGCGATCAAATGCTGACGGCCGACACCCCGACCTTCTACATGGAAAAGCGCTATCTTCACAAGCTCGGGCACATTGTCTGGACGGAATTGAGCGTCGCGCTGGTTCGAGATTCCCACGGGCAGCCGTCCTACTTTATCTCGCAAATTCAGGACATCACCGAGCGGAAGCGGGAAGAGGAAGCGTTTCGCCAGCGAGCGGAACGATTTGAAAAGCAGCAAGCAACATTAGTCCGGCTTACGCAGAGCAAGACTATCCAAGGCTCGGACCTCGCCATGAGGCTGCAGTGCATTACCGAGGAGGCGGCGGAAACGCTTGGAGTTGATCGAGTCAGCATCTGGCGTTATGCCAACGACCGAGAAATGATTCAGTGCGTCGATCTCTATGAGCTGGCCGCGCACCGTCATTCGGCCGGACAAGAGCTCCGTGTAAGCTCGTACCCATCCTATTTTAAGGCGCTGGCTGAGCACCAAATCATCGCCGCCGACAGTGCCCATCAGGACCCGCGGACCGCCGAATTTTCCGACAGCTACCTCTCGGCACTGGGCATCGGCTCGATGATGGACATCCCGATTTACCACTTGGGGCGGTTGGAAGGGGTCATGTGCTGCGAGCACGTCGGCCCGCCCCGCCAGTGGATGCAGGACGAGCAAATGTTTGCCATCGCCCTGTCGAACTTGGTGTCCCTGGCATATGAGCAATGGGAGCGCAAGCAAGCGGAGAGCGCGCGGCGGGAGAGCGACGAGCGCTTCTCGACGTTTATGCGGCATTTCCCTGCCGTTGCGTTCATGAAGGACACCCTTGGTCGGCACCTCTATATCAATGAACGCCTTGAACAAACCCTTCACATCGCCCGCCACGACTGGTATATGAAAACCAATGATGAGTTATTTCCCATCCCCACCTCCACAAAACTTAATGAGCATGACAGGGCGGTTCTGAATACCGGGCAATCCCATCAGTTTATTGAGACGACATCCCTGGCCGATGGAATTCATCATTGGCTGGTGACGAAATTTCCGATCCGCGACGAGCGAGGCGTCCCGTTTCTGCTTGGAGGCGTCGGGATCGATATCACGGAACGGAAGCGAGCGGAGGAGGCGCTCCGCCGCAGCGAACGCGAGTTAGCCGACTTTTTCGAAAACGGCGCCGTCGGTCTGCACTGGGTGGGAGCGAACGGAATCATCTTGAAGGCCAACAAGAGGGAGCTGGATCTGCTGGGCTACCGGCGCGATGAGTACGTCGGACACCACATCGCAGAATTTCATGTCGATCAAGAAGTCGTTCGCGACATTCTCCGGAGGTTTTCAGCAGGGGAGACGTTGCGCGGTTATGAGGCGCGGCTCCGGTGCAAAGACGGAACAGTCCGGCATGTGCTCATTGATTCGAATGTATATCGAGAGGACGGCAAGTTCGTAGACAGCCGCTGCTTCACCCGCGACATTACGGAACAGAAGCGCGCGGAAGAACTGCTGCAGAACTCGTTGTCCCAGTTGCGCACGCTCTCGGCCCGGCTGGAAGCGGTCAGGGAGGAAGAACGCGCTCGCATCGCCCGCGAACTGCACGATGAACTGGGAGTGGGACTGACGTGCCACAAGATCGACCTGTCGCGGCTCAGCACGATGATGGGAGACGCCATAGGGCCGGAGCATCGCCGCAAGGCAGACAGCCAAACAGGGCGCCGCACCGTGGATGAGAAAATCCGGTCGATGATGGATCACGTCGATACCACGATTGCGGC
>DATFCE010000459.1:0-2213 GCA_035253365.1 Nitrospiraceae bacterium | reverse complement strand
TGCCCAACGTGCTTGCCGCAGGGAACCCTTGCCGGGTTATTCGAGAGATTGGGTAATCCTTATTGCGTCGCCACAGGTAGGCGGGCAAAGGACAATTTGATGAGCGCGAGCGGATCGACTCTGGCGCCGTTGAGCCGGACGCCCCAATGGAGATGCGGGCCGGAGGCGCGGCCGGAGGCGCCTACCTTGCCGATGACCTGCCCCCGCTTGACGCTCTCGCCGTCCTGTACGGTGACTTCCGACAAATGAAAATACATCGACTGCAGGCCGAGCCCATGATCCAGGAACACACCCTTGCCGGAAAAGAAATGGTCGACGGTGAGGCTCACCACGCCGTCGTTCATTGCCAGTACATCGGCGCCCAGCGGCGCGGCGATATCCTCGCCGTTGTGCGGATTGCGTGATTGCCCATTGATGACACGCAAGCGTCCGAACGCGCCCGTTGTCGGTCCCTGCACCGGCTGAATAAAATTGCCGCTCCAGAACCGCTCGTCCGCGCTTTTCTCCAAGGCAATCTTGACCTGCTCCTGTTCGCTCTTAACGCGGGTTACGCTTTCCTCATCGAGATCCACCTTGTCTTTCGGCAGCGTAAGCCGTTGGACGGGGTACTTTTCCTTGATAACGAGCACGTTATAACTGAGACGTCTGGGCTCGTTCGGCGTCGTCACATCGACGACAAGCTCGTGGGTCCCCGGCGCGTCTTGCAGGTCGATTCCGATCAGGCCGACATATTCGTTCGTGAGGGAAGAAGCATCGTTCTTGAAGAAGGGCACGCGGCGATTCAGAAACCGGCCGACGACACTGGTTGTGCGGTCGAGCACCGGGACTTTCACCACCAGCACCTGTCCCTGCTTTCCACTGAGTTGTCCGTCGCTGCCCGGCCGATCCGGCGGGGCGCTGGTGAGCAGATCGACGGGAAACACGCTGGTCACCAGCACGATCGCCATGATGGCGAAAAGATCTTTCCGCTCTTTCAGCATCGCCGCAAGACGCATCGTTCATCCGACGAGTTAACGGTACAGACGCGGACCGGCCACCTGCGCCACCAATTCTTCTACCCGTCGATTCACCGCGCTAAAGGGATCCATGCACAAGATGGTCTCTTCCCAATATCCGTTGAGTTTCAGGTAGGTCCAATCGACGGTGTAGGATCGGTTTTTCGCCCTCGCGAAGCGAATGAAATCGCCGCGGACTTTCGCCCGCGTCGTCTGCGGCGGCACGGACATGGCACGCTGGACCGCCTCTTCGTCCACGATCCGCTCGATCATGCCTTTTGATTCCATCAGGTAGTAGAGGCCCCGCGTGCGTTTCACGTCATGATATTGAAGATCCATGAGAAACACACGGGGATCATCCCAGCCGCAGCCTTTCTTATCGACGAAGGACTGAATGAGAAGTTTCTTGCTGACCCAATCGACCTCCCGGACCAATTGCATGGGGTCATCTTCGAGACAGTCGAGAATATGCGCCCATTTCGCCAGCACGTCGTCGAGGAGAGGATCGTGCGATTGGGTACACAGATAGTCATGCGCACGGTCGAGATAGGCGCGCTGGATTTCAATCGCGGAGAGTTGCCGCCCGTCGTCCAGCTTTACCTTTTTCTTCAGGGTCGGATCGCGGGAGACTTCGCGGATAGCCTTGACAGGATCCTCGAGCTCCATGCCGGTCAACGTGTACCCGTCCTCGATCATCGAGAGGACCAAGGCCGCGACCCCGACCTTCAGATAGGTTGCATACTCGGACATGTTCGAGTCGCCGACGATAATGTGCAATCGGCGGTATTTTTCCGCGTCGGCGTGCGGCTCATCGCGCGTATTGATGATGCTTCGCGAGGACGTCGTCGAGGACGAGGTTTTTTCGTGAATGTGCTGCGCGCGCTGCGAGATGAAGAATTGCGGCTTCCCGGACACCTTCAGCACCTTGCCGGAGCCCGAGAATATCTGACGGGTCACGAAAAAGGGAATGAGTTGTTCGGTCACCTTCCAAAAATCCACATCGCGGCGCATGAGAAAATTCTCATGGCATCCATAGGTGTTGCCCAGCGAATCGGTGTTGTTCTTGAAGATATAAATCTCTCCGGACAGGCCCTCTTCGCGAAGCCGCTCTTCGGCGGCCGGCAGGCACGCCTCCAGCAAACGCTCACCGGCCTTGTCATGGACGACGAGATCGAGAATGCTGTCGCATTCAGGCGTGGAGTACTCGGGATGGCAGCC
>DATFCE010000458.1:0-2128 GCA_035253365.1 Nitrospiraceae bacterium | reverse complement strand
GAACTCGTATCATGGCCTGAACCGGGCTTCGGTCCTAACGAAGAGTAGTCGCCAAAGAACCAATCAATGCCGGCGTCATACCACTTATGTTCTCCTAAACGGTCAGTCGGCGCATAGTCGGCAATGTCGTCCGTCCTGCTGGCATGGGTGCGGTAGTTTGATCGACTCGTACTCCACGCGGGATGAACACTCGCGACTGCCTGCTGTGTCCCATTCGGTGGAGCGAGGCCGAGATCGATTGCGCCCTGCCCGACGACGACATCACGTCCGGCATGGTTGAGGGCGACATCGATGAAAATGTTCAAATCGATCTCTTCGGCTTTATCGAGGAGATGCTTGAATTCCTGCATCGCCGCTTCCGGTGTACCGGCTTCGGCCAAGCGCTCGCTGACCGACCAATAATCCCGCGCGGCGTATGGACTTCCCGGAGAATAATTCCCAACCCGTTTATTTTGGTCCGGGTCAAAGCGTTCGTGCGTGTTGGGGAAGATCGGCATGAGCCACAGCGTATTGAAGCCGAGCGTGTTCCGGACATATTGAAGGCTAAATGGGTCGTAGCCGTCTCCATCGTGGTCGGTAAAGTCATCGAGGGTGCTGCGTTGTTGAGCCGTTCCGCCGGCCGTGGCTTCGATGACATAAGGATTTGCTTCGTACATCGTCAGGCTTAACACCTTTCGTGGCGAGATGACGACGGCACAGTCACGTTGCCGCCGCCCGCCTGCGGTAAAGTCGTTATGCCAGTGCCATGGACCATTGCCGATACGAAAACGCGCGGTTAAGCGGTAGGCGCCTGTCCGGGTGGCGGTCAGCGTGGTTTTATACAATTCATTGTTTCCGGACTGCCCGATATGATTCATGGAATAGCTCATGTAATAACTGTTGGGACCGCCTGCATCATTTGCGTTCTCCCAGACTTTCGCGTGACCTCGCCGATTCAGGTTCGTAAAGACCTCGACCTGTAACTCCGCCGGCGCATGGCCATCGGGATACACTTGCACCAAGACATCGAAGGCGACCTGTTGGTTTTTGCTCTCATCCAGGAAGTAATGCACCGTTCCATAGTTCCCGGCTCGGCCCGACGGCCAGACGGCATCATCCCGAAGAAGGAGGTTTCCCATCCATGGCTCCGCCTGTCCCGTTCCTGTAATGAGGAACAATAAAAATAGGCACCATCCGATAACAAGCGATCGTGAGCATCCTTGACGTGTCATTGATGTTCTCCTTCGATATTGTTCCACATCGTCATCTTGAAATCTGGCCAAGGGCTCAGGGCTCGGTGCTATCATCTCCCGAGGCCACCATCACGCGACTCTGGCGCGAATCATCAAAGCCGTGGAATGACCGTTCTCGACCTGCCATTGATCATGCCATCATGAATATCCCGGCATTGTGGAAGTTGGACTAAACCTGGAGTAAGAGTGAGCTCGGACACCAGTCTGCAACTGAAATAAACAGGACGGTGAGAAGAAAGATGACCGCCTTCGCGTGGGGCTTACCTAATAACGGCTCCTATGAATCCGCGTGATCATAGTCTCGGCTCGAGTTCAGGCTTCCTGTCCCGCTTGGAACACCTTGATGTCGAAGTCGGTTCCCTTCTCTTCCATCGTCGCGCACAGGATATGTTGCCCATCGGTCCGTACATTCACCAACCCATACACCAGATCCGTTGAAATGGGAGTGAACCCAAGCGGCCGGTATTTCGCTTGCGATTCCTCCGCTCTGATCCACGCCTCCCCGGCCGGGATCGTGCGGAAGCCATTCACCTCGTCGCTCTGTTTGATTCGCAGTGACTCGGCGTAGGCGAGTTTGACGGATCGCGCCAATTCCGTGCAGTAGACGAGCGGCGGCAGACTCTCGTCGTTCAGTCCTTTGGCTTCCCGCCCGTATCGCGCCGAGGCGCCCATGAGGACGGGACGCGGATGGGCATAATCCTCGTTATCCCCGGATGAGATTACTGTCGCACGGGCCTGCATCGCTTTCACAAAATCCAATTCGATATCTTCCGACCCGTGATGGCACGCCTTGGCAAGATCGACGGAAAGGTCGGTCATGGGTTGGTAGGTCAGCATGAGCCGCTGCGAATTCTTATTGAGGTCACCGGTCAAGAGAAGCCGGCACTGTCCATAGT
>DATFCE010000457.1:0-8062 GCA_035253365.1 Nitrospiraceae bacterium | reverse complement strand
CGGCGAGCTTGGCACGCGTGCGGTTGTAGACAATGACCGTGTGCCCCGTCACATGAAGCCGCTCAGCCATGGGCCGGCCGATCAGTCCCGCACCCAGAACGGCGATGTTCATATGCGACCTCCCATGCCGGTTGGATTTCGTACACGATATGCCGTGGAGGTCGCCGATACAAGAATATTGCGTTTCGTCGCTGAAGAGAGATGCGTATCCATTATCCGGCCTGCTTTCATCCCATGACTTCACCAGACCTAGGTCGTACGGCAAGTGATGCATTGTTCGTAGCGGGAGCCGTCCGTTAGTGTGGCGCGTCCACGGCGCGTCGTTACGCAAGAAAGATTGCACTTTCATTGCTTCCTGCTAGGCTAGCCACAGGACTGTCTAGAAAGAAGTAAACCATATCGAGGAGGAAATCATGGCAGATGACAAGACAACCACTGCAAGCAAGACCATTGCGCTCAATGTGAAACTGACTCCGGTGAATCACTCCAATCAGCCGGTATCGGCGAATTATACGAATGTCACGGTAGCTTCAGGCATCGCATATCTGGATTTTGGATTCATCGAACCACAGGCACTGACTCTTCTTGCTCGTACGGCCCAAAACGGGAAACCGCTTCCCAAAGGCCTCGAAGGCCATCTCACCGCGCGCGTCGCCATGGGCCTGGACGTCGTCCAACGCCTGCATCAGCAACTGGGGCAGGTATTGACGGGGCTCCAAAATTCAAGAGGCGTCAAACAATAAGAGGCCGGTCCTCCTCGCATTCATGTAGCCGTACATCAGCGAAGAAGAAGTAAAACGGCAAACACAGCACATCAAGAACCGACCACGTTGTTGATATTCGACCAAGGTCCTATGGACGAGAAGAGGAGACCTCGCGTATGAACGACAGACCTGCATACGTATTACATAGTATCAACGCAGATAGGCTGATTCTACGATCATTGATAGTCGCGTTCTTATCTATTTCATTCGGCTTCATCGACTATGCAGCCCTTGCCGAGACGCCAGGCGAGCACTTTGAGAAGGCCATGAAGCGACTGGCGGAGAATTGTGCGAAGGCGAAGCTACGGCCAGGAGAGACGGGGTGTGATCCGTTAAAACTCAAGCCCGCAGATCCGCTCGCCACGCCGGAGGGCCGGTTCGCCCATTCGATTAAAATTCCTAACCCAGTGCCAGAGAATAGCGGCTACAAGACCGGTATGACGCCACAGGAATACTTCGACCATCTTTGCAAGACGGAAGCGGGAGAGTTCATCTACAAGACTATCGAGAATGTCGAAGGTCTGTACATGATGCGACCACGGAAAAGAGCTACTGACTACGAGCTCGAACATCTCTACGCACTCGAAGATCCTTATGGACACACGACCGACGAATCCTTCCTGGTACAAGAAACCTACGTTCAGCCAGCAACTGGCAGATATCAATTCTTAGAGATGCCGTTGTCTCAAGCGCTTGACAGCGCTGCAAAGTATCGACGCTACTACCGAGATGTAAACGCTCATCCGGGAAGACAATATCAAACGGCAATAAACGGCCAGGGAGTTTTTGTTCCTTACATAGTTGCAGAAGCGATAGTGCCTGATATCAAGAGTCGCTATGGCTATACATGGCGAGGAATCAGGCGTCCGCACGACAGAGAACTGGGAATTGCCGGCGGCGAGCTCATTATACTTGACCTAAAAACGAAAGAAATTATGGCTATTCGGCGTGGGTACATGCGAACCGGCTTTGTTCGTAACAACCTCACTGGAGTCTGGTGGTTGACAGGTCCAAGTTGTCCAAATCGAGGGACCAATCTTCCCTTCAAGTTCATACAGAAAGTTCTTATGCCTCTTCCATCAGCCATGCAGGAGAAGAAAAATGCCAACTAATACTAAACTCTGGCTCGATTTTGCTATTCAGCAAATGGCTGCAGAGTCTTATCTTGACCAATTTGTCGTTCAGGGTGTCCAACTACAACAAGTCCTTGTTGATGGCAATAATGATCGTCGTGTAATTCCATCAGATCAATTTACGGGTAAAACGCGGTTTGCTGATCTCCAGGCGCAGCAATTCGTTCAGCATTATCAAGTCATCGACCATCACGCCAGCGATGCGACTGGATCTTCCGCAACGTTGCTCTTTGACACAGCGAATAATAGCTACACGCTCTCCTTCCGCAGCACTGAACATCAAAACCAGGTTCAGGGCGGCGATTGGGAGCGCGATGGAGTGGCCGGAGCAGATGGCGAGATTCTACGTTATGGGTTCGCCCTCGCCCAGCTTGTCAGCATGGAACGGTACTACCAGGAGCTCAAAACCTCGGGCAAGCTATCAGTAGGCGCGACACTGAATGTCACCGGCTATTCGCTCGGCGGTCACCTCGCGACAGTCTTTACCGAGCTACACGAGGCGGACATCACCCACACGTATACGTTTAACGGCGCGGGGCGCGGCACGATAGTGGAACAAGGACAGATCGGCCAGCCGGAGGTGCAAAGTATCCGCCGGATACTTCAAGACATGGATGCGCAAATCCAGACGTTCGATCCGAATGGGGAGCTCTTCCGGAGCGGTGCGGCAGGAAATATTTATCAAGACGACCGCTATCAAAACGCCCTTATTGCCACACGGCAAGCCTTCACGACCGTCGGAACGTCTGTCATTGTTAGCACCTCCATTAATCAGGGAGCCTTCGCCAAAGTTACGCAATTGCATGGGAGGGCCGTCACCGGATCTGATTTTGAATTTGTTGCGAATTCCGGCATCCATGCAACACCGATCCCTGTGTTGATTGAAGGGCAGCCGATTCATGGAGGCCGAGATGACCAAGGACAATTGCAAGTCGGCAATGCGCATAGCCTCACCCTGCTCGTCGATTCTCTGGCGCTCATGGATTTCTTTCAGACCATCGACCCGCGACGCACTCAGGCGGAAGTGGAGTCGATTTTGAAAGCGTCGTCTGATGCGAAGGCGCAAGCGGTCGTGCCCTCCCCTGATACGCCCAATGCGGCAGAGGGGGATACCCTCGAACAAGCCTTGGATGCGCTGCGCAAATTATTCTTAGGCCCTACTGTGACGCCGGCTACCCTCCCCGTGGATTCCCGCGGAGGAGGCTTTGGAAATATCACCAATCGCGAGGCGTTTTACACTGGTCTCGCTGCCGTCAAGACGGCCCTCAATGGACAGACGTACCGTATCACATCACTCGTCCATCAGCCCACCGAAACGGTGAAAGGCAATGCGCTGCTGCCTAATGACACCGGCTTAGCTTATCGCTATGCCTTGAAAGAATTGAATCCGTTTGTGGTGGTTGGAGCCAATTACGATCCACATAACGCTGATGGCGCACTAGATCTCAGCGATCTTTCCACAGGCACCGGCGTGCTCACGTTGGAATATTTGGCCGACCGCGCCACGTTTCTGAACAACACGCTTGTATTGAACACCCATAATGGACCATCACTGGTTGACCAGGTCAATGGGATTCATTGGAAGGATTACGCCAGCGGCTATGAGATCCATCCGGCCGCGCTGTTTTCGTTCACGCCACGACAATTTCTATTTGGCGCGACGGCCGATGATTCCCTCACCGGTGGAATTTTTGTGGATCACCTCTACGGCGGTGCTGGCAACGACACACTCCATGGCGGGAAAAGTGGCGACTATCTGGAAGGCAATCAAGGCAACGATATCTTAGACGGGGGTACTGGGGCGGACCGGATGGTCGGCGGCGCAGGCGATGACACGTACATTATTGACAATATCGGCGATCGAGTCACGGAGGCGGCCAATAGCGGTATCGACACGGTGCACACTTCACTCAACTATGCGTTAGGTGCCAACATCGAGAATCTCACACTGACCGGCGACGAGCCTATCGCGGCACTTGGGAACGAATTGAGCAATGTCATTATTGGCAACTCTGCTCTGAACCGCATTGAAGGCGGCAGGGGTACCGACTTTCTCTTTGGCGCGGGCGGCGATGATGTCTACATCTATCACACGGGCGATGGGATCGATACGATTGAAGATAAACAGGGACAGAACAGTATCCTGTTCGACGGCATCAAGCTACAAAGCGGCATCCGCCGTTCCGGCGATACGGCAGACACCTACACGACGCCCGACGGGCGCTTTACCTATCGGTTCTTCAACGGCGATCTCCTCGTCAACAACGGTCAGCTGATTCTCAATGAGGACTTCCAAAGCGGGGAATTTGGGATTCGGCTCATCGAGGAGGCCGACTACTCCAACGGGCAGGCTGAATTCCCCTTTACCTTCGGCGATGCGGACGACACGTTTGCTTCCGGCGGAGCGGCAGGCAATCTTCTCCTGCACATGGGTGGTGGCAATGATTATGTGCTTGCCGGGCAACACAACGATCAGGCGTTCGGGGAGGCCGGCGACGACACGCTCTTCGGTAATAGCGCTGATGATCGGCTTTATGGCGGATCTGGCAACGACTTCCTCGCCGGTGACAACGATGACCCTTCCGTGACCGATGGAGACGATCTGCTCGAAGGTGCCGAGGGTGATGATCAACTCGTCGGCGGATGGGGGAACGACCTCCTCTATGGGGGAGCCGGCATCGATACGCTCTATGGGGATACGACAGGCAAGACCCAAGAAGGATACACCGCCGATGATTATCTTGACGGCGGCGACGGCAACGATGAGCTGCATGGGTTGGCCGGCGATGATGTGCTCTATGGTGGAGCCGGAAATGACTTCTTATCAGGGGAAGAAGGCGACGATATCGAAGACGGCGGGGATGGCGATGATCTGCTCCTCGCGTACACCGGTAACGATACCCTCTCGGGGGGACAAGGCCTCGACACGCTGTACGGCGATGTCGGCGACGATCTCCTCGATGGCGGCAGTGAGCATGATGAGATCTATGGCGGGGATGGGGCGGATACGCTGTTCAGCGGTAGTGGCGATGATGTCCTTTTCGGCGATTTTCTGAATAACCCATCCCAAGCCAGTCTCATGGGCGGGAATGATTTCCTCGATGGGGATGATGGGAACGATCATCTGGAAGGCGGCATCGGCGAGGACACGCTAGCGGGCGGCACCGGCAATGATGTGCTGTTCGGCCAGGATGGGAACGATGCGTTGCTGGGCGACGATGGGGCCGATGAGCTGCAAGGTGGAATCGGTAATGACCTCCTGTCCGGCGATGCCGGCAACGATACGCTATTCGGCGATGAGGGCGACGACACGATCTACGGCGGCGACGGTGTCGATTATCTCGAAGGGAATACGGGAGATGACGTGCTCGATGGCGGGGACGGCAGCGATACCTATGTCTTTAATCTCGGTGACGGCCATGATGCGATCGCCGATCGCGCGATGACCGGCGAGACGAATATCATTCAGTTCGGTTCCGGCATTACGCGGGGCAACCTGGCCCTGACTCCAGATCAGACGGCAGGCACACTGACCATTCACGTCGGCGCCAATGATTCCATTCGACTCGATAATTTTGATCTCAACAACGTCACCGGTACCTCGGTCGTCCAGATGCTGACCTTTGCTGATGGCAGCCGGATTGCGCTCGCTGATCTGCTGCCGTTGCCGAGTGGATACGTCCTAGGCACTGAGGTCGACGATGATATTCAAACCGGATCAAATGATGATGTGACGGACACCGGCAATGGCAACGACGCCGTCTATGCCGGCGAGGGGGCCGATACACTGTTCGGTGGAGCGGGCGATGACCAGTTATTCGGCGAGGCAGGGGATGACGTACTCGACGGTGGCGTCGGCGGCGATACGCTCTATGGCGGCTCGGGCAGCGACACCTATGTGTTCGGGTTGGGGTCGGGTGTGGATACGATCGAAGAGGATGATTATTTGGGAACGGATGTGGACACCGTCCAGATCGGCGCCGGAATTCGTCCTGAGGACGTCATGCTACGCGGCAGCCGGCTTGAGAATTCTTACAGCTTGGATCTGAGTCTCGTCATATCGGGCACAAACGATGAGTTGCGCGTGAGCGGTTTCTTTGACGATCCGTCGTATCGCATCGATCGAATCGCCTTTGCCGATGGCACGATGTGGGAGGAGAGCACCATTCTGGATAAGGCCCTCGCCGAGGGGTTTCACATCACGGCCTCCTCGGATGAGGGGACGTATGTGGAAGGAACCGAGTTCCATGATGTCCTCACCGGACGAAGTGGGGACGATACCCTCGATGCCTACGAAGGGACCGATATCTTAAGAGGAGAAGGCGGTGACGACGAACTGTTCGGCGGTGAGGGCAATGATGCGCTCTTCGGCGGGCCAGGAAACGATACGCTGAATGGCCAGGAAGGGGCCGATTCCATGACCGGTGGTACAGGTGATGACACCTATGAGATCAATGAGATCGGGGATGTCATCATTGAGGTGGCCGGGGGAGGAAGAGATCGGGTCATAATCAGTGAACTTTCCGGCTATCTTCTCCCGGAACATTTCGAGGACTTGGAGCTGAGCCTGAATGGCCTTACCCCGGTGCTGACCGGCATCGGCAATGATGCCGATAATGAATTGCGTGGTAATTTTTACGATAATGTGCTGGAGGGTGGCGCCGGCAATGATCGGTTGTGGGGCGGTTTTTATAATCAATATGTGGGGCCGAACCACGACGTTCTACGCGGCGGGTCAGGAGATGACGCCTATTACTTTGAAGCTTTCAATGGCACGGCTACGATTCACGATGTGGCGACGGTGGACGCAGGGAATCGCCTTCAATTCGGCGCGACCATACATCCAAGTGATTTAACGTTTCTGGAGGATTCGACAAGCCTTATCATCTCAATCAATGGCACCGATGATCAAGTGATCCTGTCCGATTTCGATCCGAACAATCTCAACGGATCACGGGTCGTCGAGACAGTGGAGTTCGTCGGCAATCTTGATCAGGCGGTCGGTGGGTTTCAGGTCAAGCTGATGGATCTGCTGTCTCCCACGCTTGGAACGGATGGCGATGATCTCTTTACTGGCACCAATGGTGTGGATGTCATTCGAGGGGGCGCTGGGGATGATCGAATGGCAGGTGGCTCAGGCAACGACACGCTCATGGGTGGAGCGGGTCGTGATACCTATCTTTTCAATGTCGGTGATGGCTTCGATCTCATTGATGATGGCGTGGTGCCGGGAGAACGCAATACCGTGCTGTTCGGACCGAGTATCGACTCGAACATGTTGCGGCTCGAACACGCCGGACATGGCGGTGGTCTCACGATCAAGATCGATCAAACCGGAGATGCCCTGCATCTGGTCGGATTCAATCCGGACAACGCGACGGCGCCTCAGCCGATTGAAACCTTTCGGTTTGCGGATGGAACGGAGCTGTCCTTCGCCGATTTAATGACACGCGGCGTCGAGGTAATCGGCACTAATATTGTTCCCTATGGCGGCATTGAGCACCTGGCCGGCACTTTTGCGAATGATCGCATCCACGGACTGGGAGGTCGGGATGCGTTATATGGCGAAGCCGGCGAGGACATATTGATCGGGGGGACCGGGGATGATGTGCTGAGTGGTGGCCCTGGAGAGGATACCTATGTGTTCCGGCTGGGAGACGGGCACGATCGGATCGAAGATGAGGGGGAGTATATTCCGCCATCGGGAGAAGATCCCTCGGACGAGGGCCGATTTATCGAGAATCGCGTTCTCTTCGGCGCCGGCATTACGCTCTCTGACTTAACCCTTATTGAAGGCGAGGATGGCAGCACGATTCAGAAAATCCTCGTCGGCTCGAACGGGGATGCCATTGACCTGCCCAATTTCGTGGATGCGTCTCCAGGGCTTCGTACCGTGACCTTTGCCGACGGCTTGACGGTCGATCTCTATAATTTGTTTGAGGCCGGGTTGATCACGGAAGATCAAATCATCCAGGCCGGTCCTGACGACCGTGTGGTGATCGGGGGAGCGGGAAATGACACGATGACAGCCGGCGCAGCGGCCTCTGTGTCCCTGATCGGGGGGAGCGGCAATGATACGCTTACGGGGGGCGCCGGTGTAGGTCGGTTCTATGGCGGGGCTGGCAATGATCTGCTTATTGGGGGAGAAGGGGGGAATGTTTTTCT
>DATFCE010000456.1:0-16562 GCA_035253365.1 Nitrospiraceae bacterium | reverse complement strand
CGTGGTGGAAAACTTTCATCGGCATATGGCTATGGGCAAGTCATCGATGCAGGCGGCCGCCGACGCCGTCAGCGAAGTCGCGATGCCGATGCTCGTGATCACCATTACCGTCTTTCTCGTCTTTCTGCCCATCGCCTTCTTCACCGGCATCATCCGATTCCTCTTCGTTCCCCTGGCGCTGTCCGTTGCCTACGCGATGATTGCGTCTTACGTCGTGGCGCTGACGGTCGCGCCGGTCGCCATGGAGCGACTCCTGCGTCGGAGTCATCACACCGGAGCACCGGCTAAGGAGACTTCTGCACCACCCACCACGAGCCGCCGCTGGATCGATGTCTGGAATCGCGTGAATCTTTTCGATCCGTTCGTGGATCGCTACATCACGGTTCTGCGCTGGTGCCTAGGGCACAAAGCCCTGGTGATCATCGTGGTCCTGCTCACCTTTATCGGCAGTCTGCTCATGACGCCGCTGTTGGCGACGGAGTTCTTTCCGAAGGTCGACGCCGGGCAATTCGTCTTGAATGTGTCCGCTCCCGAAGGCACGCGCGTGGAAAATACCGAAGCTATGGTGAAGCGGATCGAGGACATCATCCGCGAGCACATCCCCGCATCGGAGCTCGAGCAGATTGTCGCGAACATCGGACTGCCTCAGGGTTGGATGGTCTTGTATTCGCCGGTGAACGGGCCGCATCAGGCGTTTCTCCTGGTGAGTCTGACACGTGAGCACACGGTTCGAACCGATGACATCGTCGACAAGGTGCGCGGCGCGATGATGCGGGAATTGCCCGGCGTGAAGTTTTCCTTTCAGACCGGCGGGATCGTCAGCGATGTCATCAATGCCGGATTGTCCGCGCCCATCGACATCAAAGTCAGCGGCATCAAGCTCAACGACCTCGCCGACGTCGCCAATCAGATCCGCGACATCGTCGTTCGCATTCCGGGGACCGCCGACGTGCAGGTCCGCCAAGGCATGGATTATCCGGAAATCCATCTCGACATCAATCGCACCAAGGCGGCGTATGTCGGCCTGGACGAACGCCAGGTCGTGACCGATCTGATTACGGGCTTGAGCTCGAACGTGACCTTGAATCCCGGCTATTGGATCGACCCACGCACCAACAACGCGTACTTCGTCGTCACCCAATTCCCCGAACAAATTCTGATGCGCTTCGAAGATTTCCTTAACATGCCGCTGATCGGCGATCGCATCGGCCATCACGGGTCGGCGAGCCTCGTGGGACAGATGGAACGAGGCAGCGCCCTAGCCCTGCAGCAGACACCGTTCGTGGAGCGACCCAGTCTCCCGGGCGTGTCGAGTGACGGACATGGCCCGCCGGTTCTATTGAGGGACATCGCCGAGGTCACCCGGCGCAACGGTCCGGAGACCATCGACCATTACAGCCTGCAGCGGACCATGGATGTATTGGTCAGCGTCCCCGGCAACGACCTCGGCCGGGTCGCGGGCGAGATCGAACAGGCGGTCGGCAAGCTGACGCTGCCGGCGGATGTCAAATTGTTGTTCAAAGGAGAAGTCGACAGCATGCGCGCGGCGCTGTCCGGCTTTGCCGGCACGCTGCCGTTGGCGATGGTGCTGATCTATCTGGTGATGGTCGGCTTGTTTCGATCGTACCTCGATCCGTTTGTCGTCATGTTTGCCGTGCCGCTCGGCTTTATCGGGGTGATTTGGATCCTGTTGTTGACTCACACGTCGGTCAACGTAGAATCGCTCATCGGCACGCTGATGATGATCGGCATTGTCGTCTCCAACAGCGTCCTGCTCGTCGACTTTGCCAACAATCGGCTGCAGGAAGGGATGCCTCTGGAGGACGCGGTGATCGAAGCCGGCCGGCTTCGGATCCGGCCGATTCTCATGACCTCACTCGCCACGATCATGGGGCTCGCCCCCATGGCGCTCGGCATCGGGGAAGGTAGCGAGGCCAATATGCCGCTGGCGCGAGCGGTGATCGGCGGTCTGACGGTGTCCACGTTCATGACATTGCTCTTCATTCCGGTGCTGCACGCGATGGTCCGCCGGCGCTCGGCCGCGAACGCGGTGCGATCGGCTTCCCCTTCCAGAGACCCAGCGACTCGATGAGATCGGAACGGTATTGGGAATGGAGACACACGCCTCTTCTCATGACCGGGGAGTAATCATGCACCCTAAGCGACGAACGATGATCTTGCTCGGGATGGCCATCATGCTATGCCTGATTGTGGCCGTCGTGCTTTTGCAAGATCGGCACGGCGCCTCCTCCCCGTCGCCCTCCGACGACGCACGCAAAGCCCATCCCGAAATCGTCTCCGTGCAGGTCGTCAAACCTCAACGTCGCGATATGGTCCGCCGTCTTTCAGTGCCGGGTAATATTTCGCCTCTCTACCAGGCCACGCTCTACGGCAAAGTCTCGGGATACTTGAAATGGATCGGCTTTGACAAGGGGGATCGGGTTAAGAAGGGGCAGTTGCTCGCCGTCATTGACGCCCCCGAAGTGGAGGATCGGTACCGCCACGCAGAAGCGGATTACACGATCAAAAAAATTACCTCGGAGCGGCTGCGCAGCGTATGGACGGAAAACAAAGATGTGATTGCCAAGCAGGACGTGGATGTGGCGGAAGCGGCCGCGCAAGGAGCCAAGCATTTACGCGACAGCCAGAAGACATTGCTCGAATATACGAAGGTCTACGCCCCCTTCGACGGCACGATTACCGCGCGATTCGCCGACCCGGGGGCGTTGATTCAGTCCGCCACCGGGTCCGCGACTCAAGCCGTCCCGCTCTTTACGATCATGGACATGGATATCGTCCGGGTCTATGTCAGCGTGCCCCAGGAAATGGCGTACTTGGCCAAACCGGGAATCCCGGCGACCCTTACCATCCCGGGATCTCCTCCCAAAGAAATTAAGGGATCGATTACACGGACGACGGAAGCGTTGGACCCGGCGACCCGGACCCTGCTCGTGGAAATCGATCTCCCGAACGAGAATCGCGAGCTTCAACCCGGCACATTCATCCAGGTCACCTTGGCGCTTCAACAGCACCACGATACGCTAGTCATCCCGCCGGCCGCCATTGTGTCGAGTGGCGATCAGCAGTCGAAATCCATCTTTGTCGTTAAAGATGGGCACGTCCACAATATCCCGATCCAGACCGGCATCGACGACGGTGTCTGGGTGGAAGTGACCAGTGGTCTGACCGGCGATGAGGACGTCGTGGTGGTCGGCAAAGGCGGATTGCAAGAAGGGCAGGAGGTCCGTGCGTCCGCATACAACCTTCCGAATGGGAAGCCGGCACGCCAGAAGCTGTAACCCGGCGTGAGACGGCAAAAGTCCTGCTTAAGTCAGGGAGACGCCGATGTACCGACTGATTATTGTGACAGCAATCTTTTTGGTGCTCTTCACGTACTCCGGTCATGGGCAGGCGCAGCCCAACGATCCCGCTGATCGCAGCGTCCCGTCAGCCGGCCCTGCGATGAAAGCGCCGGGATCATTCCTGTCGCTCCAGCAGGCGATTCGTCTCGGCCTCGCTCACCATCCTCTCATTGAACGATCGCGTTCGAGCAGCCGCGTTGCCAGAGCGATCACCAAGCAGACACAGGGAGAGCGTTATCCCTGGCTGGAAGCGTCGGTCGCCGGCGCCAGCGGTTCGCTGCGCATCATCACGAGCGATGGGCGGACGATTCATGATCGTGGCGGACACGGCTTCGATCCGGGGGGCGCACTCCCCCAACACAATCAGAACATGCTGACCGGGGGGCTGATCCTCAATCAGCTCATCACCGATTTCGGCTACACCGCGCATCGCATCCTGGCCAACCAGGCGAAAGAGTCGGCCACCGAAAAAGAAATCCTCACCAACAAGGCGCTGGTGATTTTGAACGTGCAGAAGGCATACCTCAACTGCCTGCTTCAAGAGCGTCTCGTGCGACTCGCCGGCGAAACGGTGACGCGACGGAGCGCCGTCCGCGATCAAATTGCGGTGCTGCACAAGCATAATTTGAAGTCCAAGGTGGACCTCGATCTGGTCAACGTGGAAGTCTCGAATGCCGAATTGTCCTTGATCAAGGCTCGGAACGACCTGAATCAATACATGGCGACGTTGAACAACGCGATGGGTGTGGAAGGACCCGGTCGGTACGACTTGGAACCGATTTCGGTCGACACCTCCCGCGTGAGCGAGGTCGAGCCTCTCGTTGAAGAAGGACTGCGCCACCGGCCCGAGCTCCTCGAAGGTCGGGATCGGTTGCAAGTGACCGCCGAATTGCTGAAGGCCGTGAAGGCGCTGAACTTCGGCTCGCTATCAGGCGTCGGCACGATCGGTCTGACCAAGTACTGGGACGTGCATAGCAGCGGCATTCACGACGACGAAATCGCGCCGTTCTGGGGCCTGGGGGCTACCGCGCGGGTGCCGCTCTTTACCGGCTTCAAGCTTGCCAATCAGGCGGCCGAGGCGCGGCACCTCAACGGCGAAGCCGAGCATGATCTGCAGAACTTGGCTAATGAGGTCATCCTGCAAATCATTCGCGCGCATCTCACGCAGACAACGAACGCCGAGCAGGTCGCCTTGGAACGGGAGCGGGTCTCGTATGCCAATGAAGCGCTGACCTTGGCGCAGGAACGATACCGCCTGGGGCTGAGCCCTATCGTCGAGGTAATCCGGGGAACGACGACGCTCTTTGAGGCCGAGTCCCGCCTTCTGGAGGCTCAGTACCTCTACAAAATGAGCGAGGCAGCCGTGGCCTATGCCGCCGGACAGGATTATCGAAAATATTAAACAGCACCCGAATGTTGAACGACGAAGGGAGACTCACCAGATGAGCTGCACCAGACCAATCCGCATATTCTCCCGTCTATCATTCATCATTCATCATTCATCGTTCATCGTTGTGCTGGCGCTCATAGTAAGCGCCAGCAACTCTGCCTCGGCGTCCGATCCATCCCTCACGTTGGACCAAGCAATCAGACGCGGACTGGAGGGACATCCGCTGATTCGGATTTTTCAGCACGAGGTCCTCGAGACGGAGGCGGCGACCCGGCAGATCGAAGCGGCCAACTATCCGCGGCTCACCGGTGTCTATGCCAATTCGGGGGGCAACACCCGGGTGCTGGCTAACCTCGGCATTTCAGGCTCGCTGCCGAAGCCGGTAAACTATCTCACCACGCCTGGTGTCCGGGTCGATTATCTCATTACGGACTTCGGCCACACCGCCCATAAGATTCTTGCGAATAAGGCGTTGGCGGCATCGGCGGAAAAGAATGTGCTGACGACCAAAGCGATCGTCATTCTGAGCGTCGAGCAGGCGTACTTAAATTGTCTGAAACAGCAGCAATTACTCACCGTCGCGCAGCAAGTCTTCAAAGAGCGCGACCTGATCCGCGTGCAGACCGAATTGTTTCGACGGAACAATTTGCGATCGAAGTTGGATCTTGATTTTGCCGCCATCGAAGCCAACCGAGCCGAACTGGCGGTGATCACAGCGCAGAACGATTTGAAGACCGCGTTCGCGACGTTGAGCCATGCCATGGGGCTTCGGCTTCCGGAACGGTTCGCTCTCGAAGACGTCCCATTCCACCTCACCCCCGCTCGGCCGATCGACCCGCTCGTCCAGGAGGCGCTGTCCAAGCGTCCCGAGCTTCTGGGAAGCCACGATCGGATTCGCGCGACCGACGAAGCGTTGAAAGCGGCACGCGCGTTGAACTTCGGCACTGTCACCGCCATCGGAACGGCAGGTTACACCTGGTGGAGCCGGGAGGAACGTCCCAGCGGGAAAGAAGTCAGCAACCCGGGAGCACAGCTGGGATTTTGGGGCGCCGCCGGCACGAGTTCCATTCCCCTGTATGCCGGGGGCCGGATCCAGGGACAGATCGAGGAGGCGGAGGCGCGAAAAGATGAAGTCCACGCGGATACCCGAGCGATTGCCAACGACGTCGTGCTGGAAGTCGCTCGGGCCTACTTCAGCCGGCTGACGGCAGAGCAGCACATCAAGGTCGCCGAGGAAAAGGTCGCCCATGCGCGCGAAGCCTTTGCGCTGGCCCGTGAACGATACAAGGCCGGCCTCGGTTCGATCCTTGATGTGACCACCGCGACAGCCGATCTCCTCAGCGCCGAGGTCGGCGTGGCGGAAGCCCGATACGATTACCGCGCGAGCGATGCCGCGCTGGCCTATGCCACCGGCGCTGAGTACAGCCGTTACTAGACGATGGTGAAGAAGCCCCTCAGCATCGCGATGTGCTGTCTATTGGCATGCCTCCTTTGCGAGCCGATCGGAGCGGCAGGTGTGGAGAATGCTGAAGACCCGCCTATGGCACCGACAACAAAGGGAGCCTTTTTGGGATTGAAGACCGCGATCGCCATCGCCGTGGAGCAGCATCCGCTCATCAAGAAAGCGCAGGAAACGGCGATGGCGGCGAGGGCGTTCACCGAACAGGCCAAGGCCAAATACTACCCACAACTCGATGCGTATGCCCTTCAAACAGGAGGCACCATCCGACCGCTCAGCGGCTTTAATATCGGCGGCGCCCAGAACAAACCGACTTCCTACGTCAGCATGGCGGGCGTGCGGGCCGACCAACTCATTTACGATTTCGGCCAAACCGGCCATCGAGTCCTGGCGGAACGCGCCAACAGAGAGGCGGCCGAGAAAGAGATCCTCACGAACAAGGCCCTCGTGATCCTCCGCGCACAGCAGGCCTACATCCATTGCTTGCGTTTAAAACGCGTCGTGCAGATTGCGGAAGAGACGGTTCGCGAGCGCGGCGTGATCCGCGATCAAATCGCCCTCCTCTACAAACGCGAGCTCAAATCCAAGCTGGATCTCAATTTTATTGCGGTCGAGTTGAGAAACGCGGAAGTGCAATTACTCCAAGCCAAGAATGAGCTACGGGCGGCGTTCGCCGAGTTGAATAATGCGATGGGTGTGCAGGGGCCGGAAGAGTACACCTTGGAAGATGTCTCTGTTCCGATCCCGCCTTCCAGCACACTGGAGTCGCTCATTCAGGAGAGCCTGGAGGATCGTCCCGAGCTGATGAGCGGCGCCGACCGGATTCGAGCCGCTCATGAAAACCTCAGTTCCGCGAAAGCCCTTCACCTTCCCAGTATTTCAGCGACGGGCATGTACGGCGTCATTCACTTCAGCGATGCGCCGCTCAATCAGTACGCCGGCTCGCACGACGGACAAACAAATCTGTGGTGGGGCGCCGCAGCCGTCGTCTCGGTTCCGCTCTTTACGGGATTCTTGATCGAAAATCGCGTGGCGGAGTCGTTACAGCAAAAATACAAGGCCGAGCAGAAGCAGGCCGATGTGGCGAACCGCGTGGCGCTCGAAGTGACCGACGCGTATGTGACGATGCAATCCGCCGAACAACAGGTCAAAGTGGAAAAACAAGAGGTGGAATCGGCGCGAAGCGCGCTCACCTTGGCCAAGGAGCGCTACCGTTTGGGTTTATCATCCGTCGTAGATGTCACCACCGCGACGGCCGCCCTCCTGACCGCCGAGGTCCGGCTGGCGGAGGCTCGATATGGACTACAGGCGAGCGGCGTAGCTTTGGCCTACGCCACCGGCAGGGGGTACCGCGACTTCTAATGACCGGAGTCGGTCGAACCGATCCCTACGTTTGATAAAGGGCCTGCCGGCGATCTTTGAACAGATCGTTATACACATTCAAGGTCTTGTCTCGGGCTTCGGCGGGATCGATGTCGAGCAGCACGAGATCTTCCCGATCGGAGGGCGCGCGATGGAGAACGCGGCCGCGCGGAGAGACGATCTGGCTTTTGCCGATGTAGGTCAAGCGATTTTTTCCGCCCCGCTGCTCCGCGCCGATGCGGTTCGCCGTAATCGCGAACATCCGATTCTCTAAACAGCGGGTGACCATCGCGTCCGGACAGTGCGGCAGGACCAGATTGGACGGATGGCAGAGAACCTCCGCGCCCTTCAAGGCCAAGGTGCGGGCCGCCTCCGGATAGAACCAGTCGAAGCAGATCATGACGCCGACCTTGGCGCGTCCGATATCCCAGACCTGTAAACCGGTATCGCCGGGCGAAAAGAATTTGGTTTCCTCATAAAACAGATGCGTCTTGCGATAGACGCCAACCAGGCCGTTCGGACCGATCAGCACAGCGGAATTGTAGAGTTGCGCCCCGGCGCGTTCCGGCAATCCCGCTACAAGATACATCGCGCGATCACGGGCGACATCGATCAGTCGCTGTGTCGTCCGTCCCCTGGGCACCTCTTCCGCCAGGGATTCGACTTCCTGCTTCGACGTAAATTGATAGCCGGACGCGAACAACTCGGGAAGGACCATGAGATCACAGCATTCGCGCGCCAGGCGGGACTCGACGGTATCCAGATTGCGCGTCACGTCGCCGAAGATCGGGTTGAACTGAAAAAATCCGACGCGCATGAGAGCACATAAAAACGGGCAGGACAATCCTGCCCGTTTCGTCATCCCGTGGTGATGGATTACTTCGCTTCGGAGAGATGCATGACGGCATCTTGTGCCGCCTTGGTTCCTTCCTCGGCATGGCCGGCCTTCGCATGCTTGACGGCATCCTTCAGGCCTTTGACGCCTTCATCAACATGCGCATTACCTTTCATGTCCTTTTGCGCCATTTCCGCATGCTTCAGAGCCGTTTCCGCATGCTTGCCCAGCACATCGGCATGCCCTTGCTTGCCGTGCTCGATCGCTTCATTGGCATGCTGGACCGCCTCGGCGACGTGCTTATTGCCGCCAGCAAGCGCAGACGTGCTGAGAACCGACACGCCGAGGAGTCCGGTTGCCGCGGCCATGGCGACCGCGCCGAGAAGATTCTTTTTCTCCATTGCAGACCTCCTTGTAGAGTGGTGTAAGGTTCAGTGGCTGGAGCGTGGATGATTGGCCGACCATAACATGCGATTTTTTAGGGTGTCAAGCAAGGTTGCGTCGTGCCCGTCACGAAGGTCTCGGCGCATCCTGTTCGATAATGCGGTGAAGCAGCTTGGCATCGGTTTCGACCGGCGCCGCAAAATCGCGGCTCCATTCCCACCAGGAGCCCGGATAATTCCTTACCTTGGGATACCCGGTCAGTCGCAGGACGAAGTAGAGCCACGCGGAGCGCACGCCGCCCGTGCAATAGCAGATGACCTCCCGGCTCTCGTGTAATCCCTTCTCCTCCAGCGTCGCCCGCAACACCTCCAAGTCCTTCACGGTCGCATCGGCATTGAGAAAAGCGTTCCACGGCACATTGACCGCCGAAGGAATGTGACCGGGACGAGGAATGCCGGCGATCTCTTTGCCGACATATTCCTCGAGGCTGCGCGCGTCGGCCAGCATGGTTTCCGGATGCGGACGCCTCACAAGTTTTTTGAGTTCGTCTTTCAACACGATTAAGTCCGTATTCGGAGCGGCCTTGAAATTTCCGCGAGAGGGTGTGACGACGCCATGCTCGTACCGCCGCTTCTCGGCCACCCATTTGACCCATCCGCCGTCCAAAATCCGAAGATTTCCGGCTCCTAAATATTCCAACATCCAGAACATGCGGCCTTCATCCCCCCAGTTATCGAAGGGATTGGAGTAGATGACCACGTCACTATCTTGATTGATGCCCAGCCTTTGGATCTTCTGCTCAAGACGGGCCGGGTCGGGGTCCAAGAGCCCTTTGGCCACTGCATGGGGATCGCTGAACTCATGCCACGTCGCATGCACGGCGCCCGGGATGTGTCCTCCGAATTCATAGGCGGCTCTCCCACGGACATCGATCACGACCAATCCAGCCCGTTCCAGATTTTGTTCAAGTGTTTCCGTATCGATCAACAGCGGATGTCTCATAGCACTCCTTCTTCACCGCGATGATCATCCCGCTCCATGGCGATCCGCGGCGCACCCCATCCGCGGATCGACTTCGGTCGATTCCAGCGACGCGGCAAGCTGCTCCGAGAGCGGGAACTCCCGCTCATAGATCGTGAAGCGGTAGGGATCATCGCCGGTCAGTTGGTATTTCCTGATCAGCATGGCATGTTGCGCATCGGTCAAAATATGGTACCGCACGACGGTCTGTAGCGTCATGCGAGCCGAGTCCTTCGGAATACGGTACGTAAAGGTGTAGTCCCGGCTGGCCAGCGGCAACAATCGGTTATCGTAGACCTCCGTAATGACCGGCTGCCACAAAATCCAGCGGCCCATCGTGTCCTTCTGTTCTTTGACGACCTGGTGTTGCTCGTCCTGCACCAGAAATTCCACGGTGAAGTGACGGTCCGGGTCGCCGGTCGGGATTTTATGGCCGGCGCCGGCATTGATCACCGTGACGGTGAAGGTCACCGTTTGTCCCGGCTGCGGGGCCGGCGGGTCGGCCTTCACTTGGACCGCGACGGCGCGCTTAACCATGTCGGGATCATGCCCGCCTCGCCACAGATGCCGGCGTCCCAGACGAATCGGTCCACCTTCCGCGACAGGCCGCTCCACTTCGGGCATGTGGCAACTCTGACAGATCATGCCCTTCTCTTTCATGAAGAACCGCCCCTCATACTCGGCGTACGTTCCGCACGGTCCCACATTGTAAAACTGAAATGGACCTGACACGACATTATGGCACCGGTAACAGATTTGAGTCGTTCGGAAGTTGGGATCGAACCGGGTCGGATGCGGGGCGGCGGAGTCGTCAAATGGTCCGTAGACGACTCCATCCCGCACATGGCAGGAGGCGCAGGTGATGGCTTCCTTCTGATAGTCGGGATCGTAATGCGGATTGGGCACCTGTTTGGCCTTTTCGACCCTTCCCCGGGGAACTTCCTGAATCAGGGTGGGCTGCTGATTTTCGAGCGGCGTATGGCAGTTCAAACACACCCAGATCTGGCCATCTTTCTTCCAGTAGGCTTGAAAGAACGGATCGTCATACGCTTTGGCGTGGATACTGGTCTTCCATTCCTCATAAATTTCCCGATGACAGGTCCCGCAGGATTCCGCCTTGAGACTGTCGATCCCATCGGGAACCCGCTGGTAGGGAATCGCGCGCGCATAATCGGACCGGAGTCCAAAAATCACCGTCGGTCGCAGCTCGGTATAAAATAGGTAAATCAATGCGATCATGGCCACGAGGCCGCCAAGGATGATCTTTCGGGTTCTTTTGTGAGGCGCCGGGATCGTCATCGAATCATCGCTTCACGTTACGCCCGTAGCAGGCCGGTGATATGTCGTTCCACAGACGAGGCCAGCGCCTTGAGGTTGTAGCCGCCTTCCAACGACGAAAGAATTCGCCCGTTACAATGACGACGGGCCAGACCGGCGATGATCTCGGTCAAGGTTCCATACCCCTCCTCCGTCAATCCCATCCCGGCTAACGGATCATCTCTGTGCGCATCGAATCCGGCCGAAATAATGATGAATTGCGGCTTGAACGTGTCCGCCGCCGGAACCAGCATCTGCTCAAAAACCTCACGATAGTCTTCGTCTCCCTGCCCGGTCGTCATCGGCACATTGATGGTCAATCCCCGCCCATCTTCTTCCCCCCGCTCGGTCGCGCGGCCGGTCCCCGGATAATAGGGATATTGATGGGTGCTGAAAAAAAGAACGGAAGGATCGTGATAAAACGTGTGTTGAGTGCCATTCCCATGGTGGACATCCCAATCCACGATCAAGATGCGATCGATGTGGTGCCGGCGCTGCAAATATCGCGTGGCGATCGCGACGTTATTGAACAGGCAAAAGCCCATCGCACGATCGTGCTCGGCATGATGGCCCGGCGGGCGGACGGCGCAGAAGGCATGCTCCACGTGACCTGCCATGATGGCGTCCGCGGCCGCCAAAACTCCTCCCACCGCTCGATACGCCGCTGGCAGCGACCCCGCCGACATGGAGGTATCCGCATCCAATGAGACCCGGCCGCTGGCCGGCGCGCGTCTCTTCAGCATATCGACATACGCAGGCGCATGCACCTGTGTGATCCATTCATCGGACGCCACGATCGGATCGATCAACTGTAGGCGGCGAAGCACTCCTCCTGCGGTGAGTTGATTGACGATCACACGCACACGTTCGGGGGATTCCGGATGTCCCGGCCCCATATCATGGTTCAGATAATCCGCGTGATAAACAAATCCGGTTCGTCCCATGGCAGATCTCGTTGCGTGGGCCATCGTAGCATGCGCCGGATCGCGTAGACAACGACGAGGACCGCGTGCTACGGTGCCACGCTGAGCAGTAGTTATGCCATCATCCACATGCCGGAGGTCTTCATGGCAAATCCTCGGATTGAACCGCTCAAAAAAGTCCTGGCGATCGACCCTCAAGATGAAGTGGCATGGTTCGGCCTGGGAAAAGCCTACTTGGAAGATGCGAATTATGACGAGGCGATCACGGCGCTCGAAAGCTGCATTCGCGTGAAACCGACCTATTCCGCCGCCTACTATGCTCTCGCGCAGGCGCTTCAGAAGATCGAGCGGATCGACCAATGCCGGGACGTCTGCGATCGGGGCATCGAGGTTTCGCGGAAAAACGGCGATGCAATGGTGACTAAAAACCTCGAAGTGCTGAAATCTACTTTGGGGTAGTTACAACAAGCTCTTGAAGGATTCGACCACGGGCGTCGCCAAGGGAGATCGAGCCGCGGGGTTGAGAATGAGCATCCGCACGCGAGGAGACGCGTTCTGCCGGCGAGGACGCTCAACCATCGACACATGCGCCAGCCGCACCCCCGATCGCATGGCTACGGGCTCGACATTCCAGAGGGACAGCAGGACGGCGCTTACATGTCGCATAGCGGGTAATGTCACAATGACCGCCCCGGACAGACGCTTAAGATCCACTTCTTCCGGCCGGTAGCGGCCTGCCCCTTTCCGATGGAAGGCTTGGCTTCCACCATAGAGGGCTTTGTCCCCATCGCACAAGCTGATCGCCAAGACCACCGGGGCACAATAATCGGCAAGCTGTTTTGCCTTTTGGGAAATTCTTGCCAAGATGCGGTGGATGAGCATCTGGGCGGCCTGATCGACCCCGTCCTCGTCTACGTCCCGCAGATACCTGGCCGGATACGGTTGCCGGCGCCTCGATGATCCGACCATCGCGGTAATCTCGACGAATATTCGCTCTTCCGCGTATGTACATTCCAAATCCGCCGTCCTGGACTGGGATTCCGGAAGAAATTCAACTCGAAATCCTGCATGAATGAGGCGGATGGCCAGGTCCAATTCGGCATGCGCGGATTCAGATGCACCTTGATATGGGCTCGAAAGATATCCAATGAGCCGGGTCAGCCGAGTTCGACTGGCCCGGCCGGTACAGAACGACCGCAGTTCGGCGATCTGGGCCTGAAATTGACGCCCGGCGCGTTCTGGCCATGCCGCGCCTCGCGGTCCCGGAAATTCGGCCGGTTGAGTCGGCCATCTCCCGCGCCACCGCCTGCCATGTTCAAAGGGATCGCCAAATCGATATTGGTTCATAGATCGACCCTGCTGACCTCCCCACTCTACCGAGGCTCATTGGACGCTATGGTTCGTTCTCCAGCAGTTCAGGCCGCTGGCGAGCAATTGTGTCATAGGTTTGATCCAGCCACCGAGCGGCACAACCCAGTACCTCTCGCACCAACGGCTCAGGCTGTCCGGTCCGCGTCATGGTCCAGCGGCAGACGTATTCGAGCAACGCCTCCCGTGTAAACGACCGAGAGCTGGTGGTGGCGATGGCGGCCAATTCCGCCAGGCCGGTCCGGATAATCCCGGATACCGCGTCATAGCCATGCGAGGTTCTGGCCGTCACATATTGAATCGCGCGGTTGATTTCGTTTTCAGTCATACAGATCCTGTTGGATATGACTTCTCACATCAATCGCGAGACTGTCAACTACGCCGAGCGGAAGGGCAACGGGAGTAAACCGCGCGCTGATTGATGTATGGATAAACCGTCGCAAGATATTGATTTGTAATAGTTAATTATTTCCATTCCAGCGTGGACGGAATGTTATGATCTCAAGGTCTAGATCAGCAGGAGGATGCTATGAAACGCCGGCTCATGACACGCCATATTGCCAAACCCTCATCTCTACGCTCTCGTCAGGGAAGCCTGGCCGAGACGTGGGATCTCTCCCATTTAGTCAAAGATCCCCTCACCGAGTTTGACGTCTTCATGAAGGAATTGGATACCCGGGTTACCCGCTTTGAAGGCATGCGTAATCTTCTGAAATCGGACATGGCTCATGATGCCTTTCAGGATCTGCTTCATCTCCATGAGGAAATCGCGGAATATTCTGCAAAGCTGAGCGCCTACGCGTATTTGTGGTTCTCTCACAATACGAAAGATCTCCAGGCACGAGCATTTAAGACAAAAGTCGAAGAACGCCTGACCTCATTGCAGAACCGACTGATCTTTTTCGACCTCTGGTGGCAGTCCGTGGACGACCACAATGCTCGACGGCTCCTGGATGGGTCCGGCGATTTGAGATACCACCTGGAAACCATCCGCCGTTACAAACAGCATACGCTGTCGGAATCGGAAGAAAAGATCGTGAATTTGAAGAATACGACCGGTCGAAACGCCGTGAACACCCTCTATGATGTCTTGACCAACGGCCTGACCTTCAGCCTGCTGATCAACGGCAAGCAAAAGACTCTCACCCGCGAGCAATTATCGGTCTACATGCGCAGCCCTGATGCCGGCTTGCGAGAGGCATCGTATCGGGAGCTGTATCGTGTCTTCGCCGGTCAGCACGATGTGGTGGGAGAAATGTACTCCGCGCTGGTGCACGACTGGAAGAACGAGAATGTGGAACTGCGGCGATTTTCCTCGCCGATCGCGGCGAGAAATCTGGGAAACGATGTGCCGGAGGAGGCGGTTGAAGCTCTGCTGGCGGTATGTGCCAAAAACGCCGCGGTGTTTCAGGAGTATTTCCGTCTGAAAGGCCGCATCTGTCACATCAAACCGATGAGCCGGTATCATTTATACGCGCCGCATCGCTCTGAAAAAACGCGATATCGATATTCGGACGCCGTCCGCATGGTGTTGGAAGCCTATGCCCGGTTCTCGCCGCAGCTTGCGGAGTTAGCCAAACGAGTCTTCGACGAACGGCACCTTGACGCGAGGACCGCGCCCGGCAAACTCAGCGGCGCCTTCTGCTACAGCGTCACGCCCGGCTTCACACCGTATGTCTTGCTGAATTACACAGGGGAAGCTCGGGATGTCGCCACCCTGGCCCATGAACTGGGGCACGCGGTCCATGCCATGATGGCGGCCGATCATTCGGTGTTTACGTTCCATTCGACCTTGCCTCTCGCCGAAACAGCTTCCGTCTTCGGTGAACGCCTGCTGTCCGAAGCGCTCATGGCTCAGGAATCGAGCAAAGCGGTCAAACAGGGTCTCCTCCTCGCGCAACTCGACGATATTTATGCCACGGTTCAGCGACAAGCCTATTTTGTCCTCTTTGAGAAGACGGCGCATGGATTGATCTCCCAAGGCGCGACCGTCCACGATCTGTCCGCCGCGTACTTGACCAACGTCCGAGAGCAATTCGGCAATGCCGTCAAGGTTCCGGACGAATTTCGATGGGAATGGCTCACCATTCCCCATATTTTCGGGAGCCCGTTTTATTGCTACGCCTATAGCTTCGGGAATCTGCTGGTGCTCGCGCTGTATCAAACGTACAAGCAACAAGGTGCGGATTTCGTGCCGAAATATCTCAATCTCCTCGCCACCGGCGGATCGAAGAGTCCGGAAGGTATTTTGAGCGAGGTCGGCGTCGACATGAAATCCGAAGAGTTTTGGCAGTCCGGTTTTGATACGATCAAACAAATGGTTGAAGAGTTGGAGTATACACAGAGCTGATCCCTTGGGGCTGACGGGGCGTTCTGTTTCGTCAGCTCCGTACCTCTCTAGCCGACCATCTTCCTTTCATCAACATGGAAAACCCCCTTGACAGTGTCCGGGCCGCCGTCTATACTGACCACTGTTGAGAACAATTCTCATAATCGTTCTGACGCAAAGTTACACCGGCCGCAACCCAAGGAGGAGACTTTTATGTATGTCTGTCTCTGTAAGGGCCTCACTGAAGCAGACGTCCAGAGAGTTGTTCAAGACGGTCAATTAGAACTCCAAGGACTCATCACCGCCCTGAATCTCGACGATGATGATTGTTGCGGCCGATGCGCCCGGAACATTACGGAACTGATCGGCATTAGCCGCGGAAACGGCGCATGCAGCTCCTCCAAGTCATCCAACGCGGGAAATTCTGCAAAAAGAAACGCGATACGAGTGGAAAGAACTTCGATCGAAGCCGTGTGAGAGGAGTTACGGTTGTTTGCCTGATTTCATCATCCAGGCCACTTCAGCTACGCGTTGACCTAACGCTTTGGCTGCCTCAAATTCTTTTTCATCGATCCCCGGACTTTCTCCTTCAGTCGTCGCCGAGGCGCCGAGCGCGCCCCCCTCGCTGACGACAATCATCTGATTGCCCAACATCGCAGCCAGAATGGTCAGCAGCGTCATCTCCTTGCCGCTTGAGACCTGCCCGCCGGTCGCAAACGCGGCTCCGATCTTGTTGCGCATTTTGAATTCGGGAAAGATGCCGAACTTAAATTGCCAATTGTCGAAAAAGGTCTTCACTTCTCCCGCCATATT